>JALRLA010000367.1 GCA_023254645.1 Bacteroidia bacterium | reverse complement strand
GCCTGGGGTAGCTTGCGTTTTCAGAGTTTACAATCAGCGGCTCTGATGCCCCGATCAGTCGTTTCGAAAGCGCTGTGTTTGGAGCCGTTGAATGAATCCAAGTCGACTTATCTGGTTCAGGTTGAGGGCATGGAACACCCGCTCAGGTTGAAACTGAAAGAAGGAGATCTACAGCCAGGATGTGCCTTTCTGCTGAGTTCGAAACAACTTACACCTCTGCATTGCAGGGGTCATGCGCCCGGACGCTTTTGCTATGCGCGTTGGAGTTTGGATCACGGTCAAGCCTATGCCATTTATGCAAACCGGCCTTTGAGAGTCATCGGTCGGCAGAAACTGCCCACCCTGTACCGACTGCGTCAAGTCATTCGAGAAAGACTGAGCCGTCGCTCAAGCGCTGAGGTCAGACCTTGGGCGATGGCTTTGGTGTTGGGAGACAAAGGCCAGTTTGAATCTCAAGAAATCAAACGAGTTCAAGATTTTGGGCTGATGCATGTGTTGGCCATTTCAGGTCTCCATGTCGGGATGTTCTGTCAGTGTTTGAAATGGGTGTTGCGGCTTCTGCCCATAGGGATGAGGTGGGTGCGGGTGGGAGAAGTGATTTTGCTTCTGTTGGCCTGGGGTTATGCTGCCATTTGCCATATGGTTCCCTCTGTCTTGAGGGCCTCACTTTTCATTTCTTGGTTTGTTTTTGGCCGAGCTGTACTTCAGCGCCCTACTGAAGCAAGGTTCGTTTGGCCCATCTCCCTGTTGGTTCAACTTGTGATTCGTCCCCAAGATGCCTTTGATATGGGGTTCCAATTGAGTTATGCGGCTACCGCTGCCTTGATTTACTTGGTTCCATTGTTTCCATTTACAAACAAAGGTGTGCGGCTATTGCTCGTTTCCATGGTATGCGTATTAGTGACATTCCCTGTATTGATATTTATCAATACTAGTTTTTCACTTGGTTTCTGGGTGGGTGCTATTTGTTTAGCTCCCTTGCTTGGCGTGTTGATCCCGCTGTTTTGGGTGGGACTTTTTTTACCGCCAACTTTCTTTTGGATGGAAAACCAGGCAATGCGGGCATTCCTTTTTATCTGGGAGAAGGTGCCGAATGAAATTGTTCAATATTGGCAGCTTGGATCCATTTCGGTTTATGAGATTTACATTCTTGAAGGTGCATTGGTCTATTTTGTCATGAGTATTACCAAACTTTTTTTAAATTCAAATGCTAAGTAATTAGATTTGGAATCTATGAGTCAGTTAGTAAGATTAGAGCGGTCTGGAGCGATTGTTGAAATGGTTCTTTGCCATGAAGAAAAACGCAATGCTTTGGGTCCGGAAATGCTGACTCAAATGAGCAAAGCCCTTGATGAGGTTGGTGCTTCGGCTGACACAAAGGTTCTCATTTTGAGGTCTGAAGGTACCGTGTTTTCGGCAGGAGCTGATCTCCAGCACATGAAGAATCTGAGCCAATTTGATTACGATCAAAATTTGGAAGACTCCCACAACATGCGAGTCGTTTTTGATAAGCTTTTGTTCATGCAAAAAATCGTCATCTCAGCCGTGGCAGGTCCTGCTTTGGCTGGTGGGTGTGGCTTGGCCAATTTGGCCGACTTTGTTTGGGCTTCAGAATCGGCCACCTTCGGTTTCCCCGAAGTGAAGATTGGTTTTGTTCCTGCCTTGGTCTCTGTTTACCTGAGAAAACGCATCAGAGGTTCTGCCATACGCGAATTGACCTTGTCGGGTGAAGTGATTTGCGCGGCAGAAGCCAAAGAAATTGGCATGGTCAACAAGGTGGTTTCAGATGGTGCGCTATTGACAGAAGTACGTGCCTACGCTCAGCATTTGGTCGAAAACGTATCCCTGCAAGCGGCTATTATGACCAAGTCTTTGTTGTTGGATACCCATTCCATGCAACGAGGTGATGCGCTTGACTATGCAGAAGATGTCAACGCTCGCAGCCGAGAAACCGAAGATTGGGAAAAAGGTATTTCGGCCTTCCTGAACAAGGAGCCCTTAAAATGGAATTGAATTTAATTGATACGCATTGCCATTTGTATCACGATCAGTTGGCAGGCGATCAAGGGGAAGTCATTCGCCGAGCCATAGAAGCTGGCGTTTCGGGCATTGTCATGCCAAACATCGATCGAGTTTCTCTAAGACCCATTCTGGAATTGACCGAGTCTTATCCCAAACTGTGTTATGCCATGTTGGGATTGCATCCCTGCGATGTATTTGAAAATTGGCGGGAAGAACTCGAGGCTCTGTTTGCCGAAGGTCCTCATCAACGCTGGGTCGCCATTGGTGAGATTGGGTTGGATTTGTACTGGGACAAAAGCACGTTGCCCTGGCAGGAAGCCGCGCTGAAATTTCAAATAGAAAAAGCCTTGGAATGGGATCTCCCCATTTGTTTGCACACCCGCAATGCAACCCACGCCACCTTGGACATCATCAAGCCCTACCTCAAAGAAGGGCTTCGAGGGGTTTTTCATTGTTTTTCTGAAAGCCACGAACTCGCAACAGAAATCATCAAGACCGGCTTCTACCTGGGAATAGGGGGTGTATATACCTTCAAAAATGCCAAGTTGGCTGATAGCCTAGCACGCATTCCTCGTGACAAAATAGTGCTTGAAACCGATAGCCCGTTTTTATCTCCGGTGCCCCATCGAGGCAAACGCAATGAGCCGGCTTATGTCAGATTGGTGGCTGAGGCAATGGCCCAAAACTGGGAATGTAGCATAGAGGAATTGGCTTCTCAAACGAGCCAAAACGCTCAACGCTTATTTCCAAAGTTGGCCGCATTGTGACCTAGGTTACTGACGCGACTAAAAAAATCGGGCAGTTTTGTTGTTCATGGCAAAACGAAGCCTTCTTCTTTTGGGTATTTTCTCCATGTTCGCTAAGAGCTGGGCGCAGCATTACAGTTTCATCCACCACACGGAGCGAAACCGAGAAATCGATTCCACGAGCCTGCAGCATTTTTTTCAAAGCGGTCAATTCTTCGGCCACTCGCGCTTTGTCAGCATGGGTACCTACAACAAAGGTGAATTAACCGATTACCATGCAACGGGTTTCGGAATGGGAATCGGTTACGAGACAGCCCCTTTGCACCGATTGCAATTGGGTATTTCTGGATTTTTCATTTACAACTTGGTTTCGAGCGATTTGCAAGTACCCGATACCGCTTCTGCTCAACCCAACCGCTATGAAGTGGGTTTGTTTGACGTTGAAAATCCGGGCAATCATCATGACTTGGATCGATTGGAAGACCTCTATCTCAAGTACAGTGATCAACACCTAGAGGTCAAGTTCGGCAAGCAACACATTCGTACCCCTTTTATCAACCCCCAAGACGGACGAATGCGCCCCACCTTGGTGCAAGGAGTACTCACTGATTGGAAACCGAATAAACATACTCGACTGGAGTTGGGTTGGATCAGCGAAATTTCACCCCGAAGCACGGTGAGGTGGTTCAAAGTGGAAGAATCGTTTGGGCTGTATGGGGTTGGGAGAAGTACCTCAGGGGCTCGTTCGGGCTATAAAGGGAATATGCCTGATGCAAAGGTGATTTACGCGGGCTTATCGCAGCAGTTGGGTGAGAGGGTCAAGTTGAATGCCTGGAATCAAACGGTGACCCATGTGTTCAATACCGAGATGCTGGAGCTTGTCAGTACGTTGCACAGAGGGCCTGAGGGTAACTTCAAATGGTACGCCATGGGAATCGCTCAACAAGCTCTTGATGAGGGAGGAAATGCCGACCCCAATAAGACCTATATGGATCCTGGACAGGGTATGAGTTTAGTGGGAAGCACCCGTTTGTCCTACCAGCGCAAATCGGGCTGGGAGTTTCAATTGAACTACACCCGTATTGCCGACAAAGGGCGCTACTTGATGCCGCGTGAATGGGGCAGAGACCCCTTTTATACCTTCCTGTCGCGCGAGCGCAACGAAGGCTATTCTGATGTTCATGCCTACAACGCCGTTGTTCAATTCTTAAGCGAAGAGAACCCCTGGTCGGGTTCTGTAGGTGTGGGAATGTACAAATTGCCTGACGCCAATGATGCGGCTCGAAACAAATACGGATTCCCCGCTTATTGCCAAACCAATGCCTCCATATATTACATGGTGGAAGAAGGATTCTTCAAAGGCATTGAGATAGGTTGGCTGGGTGTTTACAAAAAGGCCATCGCTGACACATACGACAAAACCTCGTATATTCTCAACAAAGTCAATGTGTTCCACCACAACGTGGTGCTCAATTACCATTTTTAACATGAAAAAAATCTACCATATACCACACTGCAGCTGCCAGTCTTGCAGCGACGAAAACACCGAACAGCCGAGCAGCGGCCGCCGCGATTTCTTGAAGTCGGCTTCTTCCTTGGGTTTGGGATTGGCCTTTGGCGGGGCCGTTGCCGGAACCTTGGAGGGTTGCGGAAGCGATGCGGCTAGCATGGGTAAGTCCAGCTCCGTGCGCAGCGGCAAAGCGCAGCATTTTACCATTTTGAATACGGCTGACATTCATTCTCAGTTGGGCATTCACGATGAGTTCTTCTGGGTAGAAGGAAAGCCCGTGTATAAGAAGCGTGGAGGCTTTGCCACCCTGAAAACCATGATCGATACCCTGCGCAATGAGAATCCTGAGAATACGGTCGTCATCGATGGAGGTGATTGCTTCCAGGGCGGGGGAGTAGCGGCCTTGAGCGAAGGTCGGAACATCGTTCCCTTGATCAACGAAGTAGGCTACGATTTGATGCTGCCCGGCAACTGGGAAGTGGTGTATGGCAAGGAAATGATGATGCAAGATTTGGGCGGTTACAACTCAGCCAAAATTTGCGCCAACATGTACCATGACGGCGGTGATTTGAACGGAGAGATGATTTTCCAGCCTTATTGGATCAAGCAAATGGCCGGCGTAAAAATCGGCTTCATTGGCTACAACGACCCCTTGACTCCCAAGCGCCAGTCACCCGCCTACAGCAAGGGTATAACCTTTACCGATCCGTTGGATAATGTAGCCAAGTACGTGAAGTATTTGCGCCAATACGAGAAGTGTTCGATGGTATTCCTGGTCACCCACATGGGCTTGACCCAGCAAATCGCCTTGGGCAATCAGCCTCAACTCGAAGGGGTCGACTACATTTTGGGAGCCGATACTCACGAGCGCGTTCGCAAGCCCATTCAGGCCAAGTACGCCAAGGTGACCGAGCCCGGTGCCTTCGGTTCCTTCGTGGCCAAGTTGGATGTCGTGGTTGAAGACGGGGTGATCAAAGATCAGACCTATCAATTGCTCGACGTTGATCCCGATCAGTACAAGCCCAATGCTGATATGCAGGCTTTGGTCGACAGAATGCGCGAGCCTTACAAGGCTGAACTCGATACAGTCATTGGAAAGACCAAGAGCACCTTGGTTCGCTACTACGTGATCGAAAATCCCATGGACAACTTGATCACCGATGCCGTTCATTGGAAGTTCAAGCCCGATATCGCCTTGTCAAACGGGTTCCGTTTCTGTCCTCCCTTGGTGGTCGACAACCCCGAGCAGCCTCAAGAAATTACCAATGATTTCCTCTGGTCCATGCTGCCTGTGAACAGCCAGGCCCGTTCGGGTGAGGTGAAAGGTTCTCGCTTGAAGGAGTGGTTGGAAAAAGAATTGGAGAACGTGTTCTCGGTCGATCCTGCCAAGCGTTTCGGCGGATGGGTCGTACGCTTCAAAGGAATGGAGATGAACTTCACGTCCGAGAAGCCCATGGGTGAGCGCATCAATTGGATCAAAATTGCGGGCGAACCGATGGATCCCAACCGCAGTTACAAAGTAATTGCTTGTGAGCGCGAAGGAGACCCCGAAGACATGTTGTGCCGCATCAAGAATGTCGAAAATCCCGTCGATTTGCCCGATTACTTGCACGATGTCATTCGCGAATATTTGAAAGAGCATTCCCCCGTTGAGCCCAAAGTAGAAGGCCGCGTGACCTGTACCGACTTGCCTCAAAATGTTTTGTCGCAGTTGGACGGATACGAATACGAGTTTGTGTAACTATCGTCACTGACCAGCATTGAATTTTACTCCATTTTTGTGTTATGATTGAAATTTTCGGATACCTAGGAGCCATTGCCATGGGTCTTTCTTTGGGCCTGATTGGCGGCGGCGGATCTATCCTAACCGTGCCCATTTTGGTATACTTGTTCTCCGTCGACGCGGTACTGGCCACGGCCTATTCCTTGTTCATCGTAGGATTGACCAGCCTCGTGGGTTCTGTGTCGCACATGCGTCTGGGCAACATTCACTGGCGTACGGCTATCGTCTTTGGTATTCCTTCCATCATCTCTGTTTACATCACTCGCCATTACATTGTTCCCATGATTCCCGATACGGTGATGACCATGGGTTCTTTTGTAGTGACCAAGAGCATGGCTTTGTTGATCCTGTTTGCCGTGATCATGGTGTTGGC
>JALRLA010000297.1 GCA_023254645.1 Bacteroidia bacterium | reverse complement strand
AGAGGTGTGCGAACCGAAGCGGCCAAAATCTGGGTTTGGAACCCTTGAATGGTGTAAATGTCAGAAATGTATTCGATCAATTGCATGCCATCCCAGTTGATGTCGTCCAAGCGGCCGATGAAGGGAGACAAATAGGTAGCGCCTGCTTTGGCCGCCAAAATGGCTTGACCGGCAGAGAATACCAAGGTGCAGTTGGTGCGAATGCCCGATTTAGTGAAGTGAGCGATGGCTTTGATGCCTTCTTTGATCATGGGAACTTTCACCACGATGTTTTTGTGCAAGGCGGCCAATTTTTCACCTTCGGCTACCATTCCGGCAAAGTCGGTGCTAATGACCTCTGCGCTTACATCGCCGTCAACCATTTCGCAAATGGTTTTGTAGTGCTGCAGCACAGCCGCGTCGCCTACAATGCCTTCTTTGGCCATCAAGCTAGGGTTGGTGGTGACACCGTCCAAAATGCCCAAATCGTGGGCTTCCTGAATCTGGGCCAAATTGGCCGTATCGATGAAAAATTTCATGCCACAAAGGTAGGGTAGCCTTGCCCTATCCCATTGATACAGAGAGTGGCTTTCTACACAAGTTTTCCAAAATACCGGCGGTAGCCTTTTCGCCGTGTGGAAAACAAGGCAAACAGGGGCAAGTAGACCAAATAGGCCAGCCAGTTATAAGGGCAAGAAAAAGAAATGCGGTCTACAATTCGGCAGCCCTGATTGGGCCCGGGCAATACGGCATGAACATGGTGCCAATAGGAAAGAGGTGCGGGAGGTTCGTGGCTGCTGTCGATAAAACAGGTTCCCCGATCAGCGATGATTTGCGTGTTCCAGGTCTGCTGTACCCATTTGCCGAGAAAAAATACCCGTAAGGCGATTCGGTCTCCTTTTTGTTGACCTTCATAGCGCAAGAATTCCAATTGAGAGAGAGGGGGCTTGACGGCCGCCAGCAAATCTTGGTTGAAGTGCGACCAGACCCAATCGCTTGGAGCCTCTATGGGCGTGACAATCGTGAATCGCAGAATCTTGGTCATGGAAACAAAACCTTTTTGGAGCCGATTGGTTTTACTTTTGTCGCCTTTGCCATGAGCCACATTGTTTCCGTTTTTCGTAAAGCCCATTTCAACGCCGCGCACCGTTTGCATGTACCGGAGTGGAGTGCCGAAGAGAACCGCGCGTTTTTCGGGCTGTGCAACAACGAGCATTTTCATGGGCACAATTACGATTTGGAGGTGAAGGTGACCGGTCAAGTAGATCCCGTTTCGGGCTATTTGATTGACATGAAACTGCTTCAGCAGTTCATCAATGAAGAAGTGGTCGAGCCTTTCGATCACAAAAACCTGAACATGGATACCGACGATTTTCGGCAGTTAAACCCCACAGCTGAGAACATCGTTTGGGTCATTTGGAAGCGCCTGCGCTCCCGCATACCCGCTGAAATGGACTTGTCGGTACGCCTTTATGAAACACCCCGTAACTTTGTAGAATACAATGGATAATCAAGACCCTCGATGGGATGAACTTGGAGACGCCCATGTGGGCAGCGGCGCAGAGACCCCTTTGCGTGAAGATGCCTTTGTCATGGACGACGCCTTGAAAATTGAACTGATCGCTAAGCATTTCAAGGAAATCATGCACGTGATGGGTTTGGATTTGACCGATGACAGTTTGAAGGGTACGCCCCTGCGCGTAGCCAAAATGTTTGTCAACGAACAGTTCAAAGGGCTGGATCCCAAAAACAAGCCAGCCATCACCTTGTTTGACAACCATTACAAGTACAGCGAAATGCTGGTTGAAAAGGATATCTCCTTTTATTCCACCTGCGAGCACCACTTTGTGCCCATTTATGGGAAAGCCCATGTGGCTTACATTTCTTCCGGCCAAGTCATCGGCTTGTCGAAGTTGAACCGCATCGTGGAATACTTTGCCAAACGCCCTCAGGTGCAAGAGCGCATGACCGTGCAAATTGCGGCTGAACTCAAAGAGGTTTTGCAAACCGAAGACGTGGCCGTGATTGTCGATGCCAAGCACATGTGCGTGGCCTCACGCGGCATCAAGGATACCCAGTCTTCTACAGTGACCAGTTCCTTTCATGGACAATTCAATAACCCCGCGGTTCGTGCTGAGTTGTTGAAGTACATTGAAATGGATTCCAAATTGGATTAATTAATTCTGTGGCCCTTCTAACAGAGGGTTATAGACCAGAAAGGCGTGATTTTCGGTGACGAATTCACGCCTTTTTTCATTCCCCTCCAGGTCGCAGACAATGCGTTCAATGCGGTTGTGCCGGGTGAAACGCATTTGTCTGAAAAACCATAAAAAAAGCAGCATTTCTGCTGCTTTTTGGGGCGATTAACCGGGCTCGAACCGGCGACCCTCAGCGCCACAAGCTGATGCTCTAACCAACTGAGCTATAACCGCCGTTTTTGTGGAGTGCAAAGATAATAGCTTCCCTCAGGTTGTGCAACAATTTTCGATGCTCCATTTTGACCCTACATTTGCCTTATGGCTGCGTCGAAAAAAACGCTCTGGTGGCTAGCCGGTTGGTACCCCAGTTCTCGGAATTCGATGGCGGGTGATTTCATCGCTCGGCACCTCGACGTAGCCCGTCAACACTACCACATTCGCCTCTTCCACTTTCCGTTGTATGGGGAGGGGGAGGCACGGCCGGAACCCGTTTCGGTGCCAGACGGTGTCATCTTGGAGTGGCACCCCATCGAACAAAAAAAAGGGGGAGCCTGGGCGCGCTTTTGGAATGCTGATGCTTATAAAAAGGCGGTGTTGTCGGTTTTGAAAAAAGCCTATGAGGGCGAGCAGCCCGATGCCATTCATGTGCATGCACCTGACAAGCTGGCCTTGCCGGTCTCGATTTTCATGCACGGCAAAAATCAACCTTTGTACTTGACCGAACATTGGGCCATTTACGACGGCCAGGCCGAAGATGCCTTTGAAAATCGGGCTTGGTGGTTTCGGCGTGCGCAGCGGCAGTTGTGGAAACGCGTTGACAAGCACCTTGCGGTCTCTATGCCTTTGCACCGAGACATGGAGCGGGTTTTGGGCGCTGCAAAATCGGTTGAAGCCCTGCCCAATGTAGTGAACGAGTCCCTGTTTGTGCCCAGCGATGAGCCGGTTCAGTCTCGATTCGTGCACGTTTCAGGCATGGACGAACGCAAGAACCCCAAAGGGATTTTGCAGGCTTTTGCGGCTTGCCGCAAACAGTGCCCTGATGTGGAGTTGCTCATGGTGGGCTCGGCTGATAAGGATTTGCAAGCCTGGGCCCAGCAGCAGGGCTTGGACAGCGGAGTGGAGTGGGGCGGTGTGATGGGCCATGAGCGTTTGGCTCAGGTACTGAATACGGGTTTGGCTTTGGTGCTGTTTAGTGAGGCTGAAAATGCCCCTTGTGTGATTTCAGAAGCCCTGTGTTCGGGGCTGCCGGTGGTTTCGTCTGAAGTGGGTGGAATCGCCGATATGATGGAGAC
>JALRLA010000200.1 GCA_023254645.1 Bacteroidia bacterium | reverse complement strand
GCGAGGAAATGACGATGGGTTGGTTTTCGGTGGCTTCCGTATCGGTCGAGTTGGAACTGACTGAAGGGTAATGCGTCGGGTTGTTATATGTGGCAGAGGGTCTTGGGCTAGACTCGTTCTCCAACAGGCCAAAAACCACTTTTTTCAATTCGGTTACGTCCCGTTTGAGGTCCAATAAGACCTTGTAAAAGATATCGCGTTCGCTCATGCCCTCGGTAGAGCTGTCCTGCTTGCTTAACAAGCTAGGCAATGAAGGCGGTTGGGCGGGTAAGTAACGTTTCAATGTGTCAGCATTAATTTGGGTTTGGCTTTCCAAAACGCAAATCTGCTCGGTGATGTTCTTCAACTGGCGAATGTTGCCGGGCCAGGGGTATTGCCCCAATTCTTGTTGGGCTTCAGCGGTTAAGCTGAGCAAGTGGCTATGGTGGCGTTCGGCAAAATCACTGCTGAATTTGCGAAACAGGAGTTGAATATCGTCGCTGCGATCAGCCAATCTGGGAACGCGAATGGGCACCGTAGCCAAACGGTAGTAAAGATCTTCTCTGAACTTCCCAATTTGGGCCCTGTCCAACAAGTTGCGGTTGGTCGCTGCCACGACGCGTACATCGGTTTTTTGAACAGTGCTCGAGCCTACTTTGATAAACTCTCCATTTTCCAATACGCGAAGCAGTCTAGCCTGAGTGCCCAATGGCAATTCTCCTACTTCATCGAGGAAAATGGTGCCACCGCTTACTGCTTCGAAGTAACCTTTGCGCTTCTCGGTCGCTCCTGTAAAGGAGCCTTTTTCGTGACCAAACAATTCACTGTCAATGGTTCCCTCGGGTATTGCGCCGCAGTTAACGGCAATGAAGGGGGCGTGCTTTCGCGCCGATAAATGGTGAATGATTTTGCTGAAACTTTCCTTTCCAACGCCGCTCTCTCCCTGAATCAAAACGTTCATGTCAGTGGGTGCCACTTTGATGGCGGTCTCTAATGCGGTATTCAACAGAGGTGAATTGCCGATGATTCCGAATCGTTGTTTGATGCTTTGTATATCCATGGGCCGAGGTTTAAGCTTCTGTAGGGGCGAATACAAAGATAAGCAAAGGGTGACAGAATGTCAGTCATCTAGGCGGACTTGAGGGTGGATTTGTCGTCTTTCTGTGAATAAACTGTGGGGTATTTATACGAATTCTAGGCGTTCTTTGATGTTTCCTGACATGAGCGAAAACTCTGAAGATTTGGACCATGAAGATTTGATGCCTGAAGAGCCTTCATCTGAGGGAGAAGAGGTGAGTTCAGGGACAGTGCGCCCTGTTTCGGGATTGTACCGCGATTGGTTCATTGATTATGCTTCCTATGTGATTTTGGAGAGGGCAATTCCTGCGGCTGATGATGGTTTGAAGCCTGTTCAACGCCGAATCCTTCACGCCATGTATACGCTCGATGATGGTCGCTTCAACAAGGTGGCAAACATTATTGGAGCCACCATGGCCTATCACCCCCACGGAGATGCCGCCATTGGAGATGCCTTGGTCAATATGGGTCAAAAAGACTTGTTGATTGAAACCCAAGGTAACTGGGGCGACACACGAACAGGCGATTCGGCTGCTGCTCCGCGATACATTGAG
Organism: Bacteroidia bacterium; assembly: GCA_023254645.1. Classification (GTDB taxonomy): domain Bacteria; phylum Bacteroidota; class Bacteroidia; order NS11-12g; family UBA955; genus JALRLA01. The sequence continues at coordinate 459 of JALRLA010000200.1, read as the reverse complement.
GCTCGATTGAGTGCCTTTGCCAAAGAGGTAGCCTTCAACGAGAAAACCACCGAATGGAAGCTCAGTTACGATGGCCGTAAAAAGGAGCCTGTTCATTTGCCCATGAAGTTTCCGCTTCTATTGGCACAGGGGGTTGAGGGTATTGCTGTTGGTTTGAGTACCAAGATTATGCCTCACAATTTCTTAGAGTTGTGCGAGGCGAGCATTCGCTTTTTGCAAGGCAAGAAATTCGAACTTATTCCTGATTTTCCCACCGGCGGATTGGCTGATTTTAGCCAGTATAACGACGGAAGAAAGGGCAGTCGTATTCGCGTTCGAGCGCGCATAGAGGCCATAGATAAATCCACTCTTGTGATCCGTGAAATTCCTTTTGGAACGACGACGGGTTCCTTGATTGAGAGCATCATCAAGGCCAGTGACAATGGCAAGATCAAGGTGAAAAAAGTGGTCGACAATACG
>JALRLA010000331.1 GCA_023254645.1 Bacteroidia bacterium | reverse complement strand
ACCCGCTTGACGGGCGGTGCCATCAAAGAAGTGAAAATCGATAAAAATGGAGTCGTATGGGCCTCTAACGGAGCTGGAACGGTTTACAAGACCGACGGTGCCGGTGGTTTGAAAGTGGCCAACTTGGGCGCCAACATGGGCGGTCGTACGGCCCTTGCTATTTCACCTGAAGACCCTAACTACGTATACATCTGCGGTGCCGGTTCGGGTTCCAACTACGGTCGTTTCATGGGCGTTTGGCGCACCACTGACGGCGGTACCACATGGGAAGAAATCGTTTCGTACAGCAGCGTAACGGATATTTTTGGTTCCAATCGCCAAGGTTGGTACGACAACGTGATCAGCGTTCACCCCAAAAACAAAGATTTCGTCATGATGGGTGGAGTTGTACTCGCTACTTGGGACAAAGCCAATGGTTTCCGTGAAACCGGTAGCACTTTCGGCGCTCCCTGGAACAACGGTTACGTACACGCAGACAAACACATCATTGAGTGGAACACCCGCACCAATCCTGTAACCTGCATTGTAGGTTCAGACGGTGGTTTGTACTCTTCTCAAAACTTGAGCACCTGGACCAGCATCAACCGCGGTTTCACCTCCTTGCAACTCTACAACGTGGCTGCCAACGAGTTGGGCCATGTAGTAGGGGGATCGCAAGACAACGGTACCTACTTGTTGAACTTCTCTGGCAACTCATTCGGCGGCAAGCCTTCACAAACCGGTATCTCCATTTACGGCGGTGACGGTTTCGACGTGGAATTCTCGAAGTATCATCCCGCTACGGTGTTCATGTCTACCTACTACGGTACGGTAGCTCGTTCGAGCAACAGCGGTCAGTCGAGCTCTACCTTCTTTGACGATCGTCAGGAGGGCAAGATCCAAACCGACTTCAATACGACCTATTGCTTGTGGGAAAAGGACAAAAATGTATCCCGCTTGTTCTTGGCCAAAGATGCTGAGATTTGGGTGGCTGTCAATCCTACTGATTTCTCCAACACCGTTTCTTGGTTCATGGTAGCCGGAGGTTTGGGCAACAACCGCATCATCGAAATGGATTACACTCCCGACGGTGATCACTTGTTTGCTTGCAAGCAAGGCCGCATCTACCGCATCGACGGTTTGAATTCTGCCAGCTACACCATCGAGGACAATCCTGGCGTGAAGGACATTCCTGTGGGCATTAGCCTCAACAACATTACCCCTAGCACCTTGACCGGTCGCACGGTTACTTCGGTGAACGTAGATCCCAGCAATCCTGATCACTTGATCGTGACTTGCGGCGGATACGGAAATACCACTTACGTATACGAATCCAACGACGCTTTGAGCGCTAACCCCACCTTCAACAACATTACAGGTGACTTGCCTTCCATGCCCGTATACGATGCCGTTGTGGACGTTGACGATGCCAAGCGCATTGTGTTGGCCACCGACTTTGGTGTCTGGGTAACGGAGAATGGCGGCTTGAATTGGGAAGAAGCCAACGAAGGAATGGCCCGCGTGCCTGTTTTCGAAATTCGCGCGTACGAATGGCGTCCTTGGGAAGGCATGGTCATGTACTTGGGTACTCACGGCCGTGGCTACTTCAAGAGCACTGCATTGTTGACCAATGCCAAGGGTCCCAAAGTCTCTGCCGTTTCTGCAACTTTGTACCCCAACCCCAGCCAGGACCGCACTGTGTTGAACTTCCAATCCAAGGTGAGTGGTCAGGCTAGCATTCAAGTTTTGAATGTTCAAGGTCAGGTGGTTCGCAGTTTTGCCCACAGCATGACTGTCGGTAACAACAGCGTTTCATTGAATGTAGCTGGATTGACCAGCGGTACCTACTTCGTTCGCTTCAGCGGTTCCGGCCAAAGCGGCGTGACCAAGCTATTGGTACCTTAATCTCCTTATTGAACTTTTGAGAAGGCGGCCTCCGGCCGCCTTTTTTTTGCCCCTAACTTTAGGGTTAATCAGAACTAGGCGGCAGCGTTTGGATCAAACCGTTCCGCTGAACACGAGCTCAGCTGGCCCTTCCAATAGGATCCGATCGAACTGCCAGCCATCCCAATGGTAGTGAACCTTCAATAATCCGCCGGGGGTATGCAAAACTTGGCTGTAAGAACCCAATTTCCGCTGTTCTTTCAAGGCATAGGCCAAAGCGCAAGCGGTTACTCCCGTACCGCAGCTATAGGTTTCGTCTTCCACTCCACGCTCATAGGTTCTCACCTTGAGGCTGCCATCTTCCAGTATCCAAACGGCATTCACATTGATGCCAACTTTTGCGTGAGTCTCGTTGTAGCGAATCGAATGAGCAAAGCTTGTTAAATCCCAATCGCTGTCGTCAGGCTCTTCTCGAAAAGACACATAGTGAGGAGAGCCCGTATCCAATATGGCAGTGGCCTCATTGGGGACAGAAGCCTGTTCAGCCCGCACCGAATGCATGGCCAATCGAACTGAGCCTTGCTCAGAAACCCAAGCTGCGTGCAGGCCATCTGGAGCTGTAAAACGAAGATGCCCGTTTGTGCCCAAGCCCAAAGAATGTGCCCAATGGGTTATGCAGCGACCCCCGTTGCCGCACATGCTGCTGGGTTTGCCATCGCTGTTGCAATAGTGCATATGAAAATCAGCCTCGTCGCTGGTTTCTAGCACCATGTATCCGTCGGCACCAATGCCAAATCGGCGGTCGCACAACTGGGCAATGACCGACTCTTGATACCAATGGGCATCCAGACCCTTGCGGCCGTCAACAAGAATGAAATCATTCCCCGTGCCCTGGTATTTGACAAACGAAAGGCGTTGCACGGAGCAAAGGTAATCTTATTCGCTCTGTTCCAACAGGCTCAGGATTCGTGCATCTTCCACCTTGGCCAAGGGCTTTTGGGTATTGGTCTTGGCAGGCAGGGCGTAATACTCATTGTTCATAGACAAGTAATAGGTGCCATTCAAGAAGATAACCAAATAATTCTCAGCCATCGTGTTGAAGATGTGGTAGGTGCGTTCTGTTCCCTCTATCAGCATGACACTGGGTGGTGCTGAAGGCTTAGGGTCATCTGAGCTAGGGGTACTGAAAAATTCCACCTTGGCATAGCGGTCGCTGCGCGCCCGCTGCAGGGGTTGGCTTCTAACCACAGTATCGGCCACTGAAGGTTCAGCGGCGGCCACTCGACCCGCGGCGGGAGCGGCTCTCTTGGCGGTGCTGGAAGGTCGTTCGCTTTCGATTTCCGTGTAACCAAGATCAATGATTTTTACCCGAGCGTATCCCATGGGTTGAATGTCATCGGCCATGGAAATGGGCATGTTCATGTCAGGTGCTCCATGGTTTTCTGCAATATCCAAATCGTTGGCCTCGGCGGGTACCTCCATGATGGCCACCGCGGCGGGGTCCAGAATGGAAACACTGTCCAGTTCGGACAAGGCCGAAGGTTCGTACTTGCGTCGGTATTTCTTGACTCGAGAAGGCGGCAAATCAGAATCTTGGTTGGCCATTTCGCTATCGACCATGGCCTTCGACTTCAGGAAGCCGCCCTGTCCAAATTGCCCGCTGATGATCAGGGTAGAAACAATTAGCGTAGCGACGGTCGCTGCCGCCACTAACCAGAGTCCCGTTTGCTTGTCAGTCGACTCTTCAAACAAGCGCTCCTGCAAAAAGCCGCGCAGTTCGTCTCGGCCTTCTTCTTGAATGGCCTCCATGATGGCCTTCTTCAAGGCCAGCTCTGCGCGCAATTCTTCTGATGACTCCAATTCGCGTTCCAGAGCCACACGATCTTCCTCGGAAAGAGAACCTTCCAAATAGTCGTAGAGTTGGCGGTGTTGGGCATCGTTCATCATCTCAGAAAATCAGAAGCGCTATACTTTTGTTTGACGAGGCCTTCCAATTGCTTCAAGCATTGGTATTTTTTACTCTTGGCCACGTTGGCATTTGTAAAGTGATGGGCCTTGGCAATGTTCTTCATGTCAAAACCATCATAGTAGTACATGATCAAGATGCTGCGGCACAAATCACCCAACTGTTGCAGGGCTTTGCGCACCAAAGATTCGTCCATCGCCTTATCAGGAGTGGGCCCTTCGACTTTGCGGGTATGTTCGAGAGGGTCCTCGTTTTGGGTGCGCTTTCTTTTGTCCAACAGACGCATGCATTGGTTCTTGGCAATGCTATATAAGTAGGTACTCAACTTGGAACTCAGGGTAAAATCGGGTTTTCTCATGTTCTCCCAAATGGCGATCAAGCTTTCTTGAAACACATCGTCAACATCGTCTTGAGACCCACCCATTCCCAGCACCAATTGCGAAATCATACCGTTGTAGCTGCGGTACAATTCAACCAGTGACTCTTTGTCACCCATCTGAATGCGGGCTACAATTTGCTGATCTTGCTGTGAGTGGTCGGTCATGTTGACAGGCGTTTATCGCTGATCGTCCCAGAAGGTAAACGGTACATCGATTCTTTTACACAAAGTAAAGGAGAGTAAAGCCTTTATTTCGTAGTGTTGGAACAAATTTTGATAGGAACATGCACATGAAAGAAATTTTGATGAATCGCAGAATTTGGCTTTTTGTTCTCGCCGGATGCGCGGGCGGAGCCATCAGTTTAGCAGGAAACGCTCTGTTCAGTGGTTCAGGCTCGGCTAAAACACTGTCTGATAAGCAATCATCAGCCAGCGTGAATGCCCGCTATGCCAGTATCGGAGCCGAGCCCGCCTTCGATTTTACGGCCGTGGCCGAAGTCGCCAATCCAGCCGTGGTTCACATTATCTCCACCGTGAATTCACAGCCTCAACAGCGTCGCAACCCCCAGATGCCCATTGATCCCTTCGAGTTCTTCAAGGGCCCTGGTTTCCAATTTGAACAGCCCGGCCCCCGCAGCGGTTCCGGTTCGGGTGTCATTTTGACCGACGACGGTTATATCGTCACTAACAATCACGTGATCGACAACGCCTCCAAGATCGAAGTCATTCTCAACGATAAACGTTCTTACATCGCTGAACTCGTGGGCACAGACCCCAATACCGACATTGCCGTTTTGCGCATAGCCGAGAACAATTTGCCCTTCATCAAACTGGGCAATTCTGATCAGTTGAAAGTAGGGCAGTGGGTGGTAGCCGTGGGCAACCCCTTCAATTTGACTTCAACCGTGACGGTAGGCATTGTCTCGGCCTTGGGTCGCAATATCGACCTGATTCGCTCCAACGGCAATCAATATGCCATTGAAAACTTCATTCAAACCGACGCGGCCATCAACCCTGGCAACAGCGGTGGTGCTTTGCTCAATACCCAAGGCGAGCTCGTGGGTATCAATACGGCCATCGCATCTGAGACCGGTTCTTACAGCGGATACGCCTTTGCCGTTCCGGTGATCTTGGTCGAAAAGGTGTTCAATGATATCACTCAATACGGTAAGGTTCAGCGAGCCATTTTGGGAGTTTCAATACAGGATATCAGTCAAAATTTGGCTGACGAAAAGAATCTTACAGATTTGAGCGGTGTTTACGTGGCTGAAGTGGTCGACAAAGGTGCGGCTGACAAAGCTGGCATTCAGCCAGGCGACGTGTTGCTGAAAATCAATAATACCGCTGTGAATTCCAGCAGTAAGCTACAAGAAACCATTGGAAAATTCCGCCCTGGAGATAAAGTGCAAGTGACCCTGCGACGTAAAGGCAAGGAAATGGTAATTCCTGTGTCCTTGTTGAGCACCGATGGTAAATCCAAGCCCGAATTGGCCGAGCGCGAGAGTAGCAGCGAAGCCTTTGGTATGGAACTCATTAATACCACTCGCGAGGAGCGATTGGCCAAGAGCATCAAAACAGGAGTGAAAGTGAAGTCCCTAGGAAAAGGAGTATTTAAAGACGCCGGTATCCCCACGAATTTCATCATCACGCACATCAACAACCAACCCGTTTACTCAGCGGCTGGTGCCGTATCTCAGTTGAAGTCGATGCAAGGAGCCATCGTAATCGAGGGCTTGAGCCAGAGCGGAGAAGAGATGGTGTTTGGAGTTAAGTTGCCCATAACAACAGAGCAGTAATTTCCATTCGGATAATGAAAAAAAGGTCCCGGCTCGCCGGGACCTTTTTTTATTCATCATCTACAGAGATGTTGGGGCTGAATCCGCTGCCCCAAGAATTTTCACTATCACTGCCCTTGAAGGGATCGGGTTCGTTCATTTTACTTTGAACGGTAGCCACATAAGGCTGGCTGAAGCCGCCGCCGCTGTTTTGGTTGTTGATCAACATGCGTTCAGTAGGGTCCAAGTCGACAAACTTGGAATATTCGTGCACGAACTTAACTAGAGCTGTTCCCACCTCACCGCTTCGGTGTTTGGCAATCAAAACTTCCGTCAATCCTTTGACCTCGCCGGCATGCTGGGATTCGCTTTCCATTCCCATTTTTGAGTAATAATCGTCGCGGTATAGGAACATCACCATGTCGGCATCCTGCTCGATTGAACCTGATTCACGCAAATCCGACAACTGGGGGTGTTTGTTGTTTCGTTTTTCTACCTCACGACTCAACTGGGCCAGAGCAATAACAGGAACTTCCAGTTCTTTGGCCAGGCTCTTCAACGAGCGCGAAATGAAGGCAATTTCTTGTTCGCGGTTCGATTGGCCTTTGGTGTTGGTCTCGTGTCGCAACAACTGCAAGTAATCGACTACAATCATGTCCAAGCCTTGTTGGGCCTTGATGCGGCGACACTTGGCCATCAGTTCCAAAATGTTCAACTGAGGGGTGTCATCGATGAAGATCTTGGAATTGGTCAACTTGGACGTCTTGTCGTGAAGGCGCTGCCATTCATCATCGGTCAATTGAGCCTTTTTGATTTTGTCACCGCTGATGTCGGCCTCGCCGCTGACCAATCGATTGACCAACTGGACGTCTGCCATCTCAAGCGAGAAAATCACCACACTTTTGCCAAATTCAATGGCTGCATTTCGCATCAAACTCAAGGCGAAAGCTGTTTTACCCATGGCAGGACGAGCAGCGAGAATGATCAAATCTGACTTCTGCCATCCTGAAGTGATGCGGTCCAGGTCGCTAAAGCCTGAAGCGACACCTGTAATGCCACTGTTGTCTGATTTCGAGCGCTCTTCCAGCGATTTGAAAGCTCGGTTGACCAAGCTGCCAATTTCTTGGAAGGAGCGTTTCAACCCAGAATTCTTGATCTCGAACAATTTCTCTTCACTGCGGTTCAGCATGATGAAGGCGTCTTGGCTGTCGTCGTAAGCCTCAGTTAAAATTTCTCCTGAAACCTTGATCAAGCTGCGCTGAATGAACTTCTGGGTCAGAATTCGAGCGTGAAACTCGATGTTGGCAGAGCTAGAGACCTTGTTGGTCAGCATGGCCAAATACAAGTTTCCGCCTACGATTTCCAGTTTGTTTTCATTTCTCAGCTGGTTGGAAACTGTAAGCAAATCAATGGCTGTGCCCCCATCGGCGTAAATGCGCAAAATGCATTCAAAAATGGTGGCGTTGGCCTCGTTGTAAAAATGATCCTTGCTCAAGATGTCAACCACCTTGCTCAGGGCCTCTTTTTCCAATAGAATGGCACCCAGAACGGCTTCTTCCAGTTCGATAGAATGCGGGGCTGTGCGGCCCGCCATGTCTCCTACAAGTGCTTTGTTCACTTGAGGGGTTCGACTGCGTTTGCTCATGCTTGGGTTGTCCATAGTCTCAAAGTAATGACATAGCGCCTGAATTGCGACAGTATGTCAGGTATAAAAATTGTTCACAGAGCCGGTGTAGAACAAGTGCATAAGTTGGCATGGCTTTGGCATTGTGTGGTTCACGGGACATTCAGACGGCATGTGCGTTACTGTCGTTCGCGAATACGCCCGATGATGATAAATTTGATGCAAGCATGGAAGCTAAATTTTCTCCCCGGGTCAAAGAAGTGATCCAGTTCAGCCGAGAGGAAGCCATTCGTTTGGGCCACGATTACATTGGGTGTGAGCACCTGTTGTTGGGTTTGATACGCGAAGGCGAAGGGAAGGCCATTCAAACCATAAAGATGTTGGATATCGACACCCTGCGTTTGAAAAAAAGCATCGAAGATGCGATCAAAACCACGGCTTCCAAAACAGCCAATTTGGGAAACATTCCCTTGACCAAACAAGCTGAAAAAGCACTGAAAATAACCTATTTGGAGGCGAAGATTTTCAAAACAGATTTGATAGGAACCGAGCATTTGCTCTTGTCCATACTGCGCGATGAAGACAACATGGCCTCCAAGGTGCTCAACCAATACGGGGTCAATTACGACGTGTTCAAAGCCGCTCTTGAAGAAGGAGTGGAACCCATCAAAGGAGAATTGCCTGGCGACGAGCAGGACACTCCCGAAGATTTCTACCGCGAGGAACAGCGCCAGAAAGACCAAACCCGAGGTGGAAAAGGCAAGACCAAAACTCCCGTGTTGGACAACTTTGGTCGCGATTTGACCAAAGCCGCCGAAGAGGGGAAATTGGATCCCATCGTTGGGCGTGAGAAAGAAATTGAGCGCGTATCTCAGGTTCTCAGCCGCCGCAAAAAGAACAATCCTGTGCTCATCGGTGAGCCCGGTGTAGGTAAAACGGCCATTGCCGAGGGATTGGCCCTTCGCATTGTGCAGAGAAAGGTGAGCCGCGTTTTGTTCAACAAGCGCGTGGTGAGCTTGGACATAGCTTCTATGGTGGCCGGTACCAAGTACCGCGGTCAATTTGAAGAGCGTATGAAGGCCTTGATGATGGAATTGGAAAAGGCCGATGATGTCATTTTGTTCATCGACGAGATCCATACCATTGTGGGGGCTGGAGGTGCTTCTGGCTCTTTGGATGCCAGCAACATGTTCAAACCTGCTCTGGCCCGTGGCGAAATTCAATGCATCGGCGCTACCACCCTGGATGAATACCGTCAGTACATCGAGAAAGATGGAGCTTTGGAACGCCGCTTCCAAATGGTGTTGATCGAGCCTGCTTCAGCCGAAGAAACGGTTGAGATTTTGCACAACATCAAAGCTCGATACGAAGATCACCACAGCGTTCAATACAGCGACGATGCCATCAAAGCCTGTGTGGAGTTGAGTGTTCGTTACATGAGCGATCGTCATTTGCCCGATAAGGCCATTGATATTTTGGACGAGGCGGGAGCCCGTGTTCACATTTCCAACATTCACGTCCCTAATGAAATCTTGGATTTGGAAGCCCAAATCGAGGGTGTCAAGGAAGAGAAAAACAAGGTGGTCAAGAGCCAAAACTTCGAAGAAGCGGCTCGCCTTCGCGACAAGGAGAAGAAATTCTTGGAGCAGCTGGATGTGGCCAAAGCCGAGTGGGAGAGCTCCTCACGCGACAAGCGATTTGCAGTAGGTGAGGAAGACATAGCCGCCGTCATTTCGATGATGACCGGCATTCCCGTCAAGCGAATGACCGAGAGCGAGGGCAAACGCTTGTTGCAAATGAGCGAAATCCTCAAGGCTCGTGTGGTGGGTCAGGACAAGGCCATTGAAAAAATGACCAAGACCATTCAGCGCACACGTGCCGGTTTCAAAGAACCCAATCGCCCCATAGGGTCGTTCATATTCTTGGGCCCCACCGGTGTAGGTAAAACCGAGCTAGCGAAAGCCCTGAGCGAATTTTTGTTCGACAGCGATGACGCCATGATTCGCATCGATATGAGCGAGTTCATGGAGAAGTTTGCTGTAAGCCGTTTGGTTGGAGCGCCTCCGGGTTACGTGGGATACGAAGAAGGGGGTATGCTGACCGAAAAAGTGCGCCGTAAGCCCTATAGCGTAGTCCTGTTTGATGAGGTTGAGAAAGCTCACCCCGATGTGTTCAACTTGCTCTTGCAAGCACTCGACGAAGGTCAAATGACCGACTCACTGGGCCGCAAGATTGATTTTAGAAATACGGTCATCATCATGACCTCCAACATCGGCTCACGCCAGTTGAAAGACTTCGGTACGGGTGTCGGCTTTGGTACTCATAACAAGCAGGAGAGCAAAGAGAAGGAATCCAAAATGGTCATTGAAGGCCAAATTCGCAAGTTCTTCTCTCCCGAGTTCTTGAACCGCATAGACGATTTGATCATCTTCAATTCTCTGGAGAAAAAGGAAATCGTTCAAATTTTGGATGTTCGCATGGCCAAGATGCTCAAGCGAATTGGCGATTTGGGATACAGCGTTACCTTGACCGATGCGGCCAAAGAGTTTTTGGCTGACAAAGGCTTTGATCCTGATTTTGGAGCACGACCCTTGCAGCGAGCTTTGCAGAAGTACTTGGAAGAGCCTTTGGCAGAGCAGGTATTGCAAGGTTCATTGAAAGAGGGTGATACCATCAAGGTCGATCGCAAGGCCGATGCCGATGAACTGACTCTTGGAGTCGTAAAACCAAAAGCTTCTCGCTCCAAAAAGGGCGGAAATTCCGAAACTAAGGCAGAATGACCCGACGAACCCCGATGAAGCGGGGCTCGAAATAGGATGAGCGCAAGGCGTCTACTCGAACGCCATGTGAGGTTGACGCATGTATGAACAGCGGGTTTTCGCTGTGCCCATCAATGACGATTCCGACATGTCCAATCGTTCGGTTGATGCTGCGCCCTGAAAAGCAAATGACATCGCCAGGACGGCAATCCAAGAGGGGAATTTCAGATCCGAAATTCTGGTAATCGGCCGAACGGTTGGGCATGCTCATTTCTAAGCTTTTACCGAAACAGTAACTCACGTAGCCGGAACAGTCAAATCCGGATGGGCTTTTGCCCCCGTAGACATAGCGAACCCTCAAGTGGGTGTATGCTTCGTTCAATAGAGATTGAACAGCGGCTACATTTTCTCTGGGGCCCTGACTCGACATGCTGTCCTGTTGACCAAACAAGGGTTGGCTAAGCAGCAGGAGCAACAAGGCAATGGTTCGGACCACAGCGTTCATCAAGGTATGAGTTTGAGATTGGCTTTGTAGCGCTCTTTGAAGGTTTGGCCGGTCTTGCCCCCTAGCGATTGCCAATGTTCGGTCATGGCTTCTACGCGGTTGTCAGAATTGGGGTGGGTGCTCAAAAACTGAGGAGGTTCTTGGGCATTGCTCTCCAACATTTTCTTGAAAAAGCCAGCGGCCCCAGTGGGGTTGTAGGCGGTTTGGTACAACCATTCCACGCTGCTCAAATCAGATTCGGTTTCGGCGCTCCGGCCATACGATAGATGGGTCAATCCTTCGGCAATTTGAAGAAGCATGGAAGGTTGAGCGCCGCCTAAGGCCAGCGAAATAAGGATTTCGGTTCCGTATTGACGGGTGAGGGCATCGGTAGAGTGACGCTTATCAGCATGAGCCATTTCATGGGCCATGACACCGGCAAGTTGGTCTTCGCTCTCCAAGTAACGCATCAATCCGGTGTAGAAGTAGATGTATCCTCCGGGGGTGCAGAAAGCGTTCAAAGTGCTGTCATTGAGAATGCGCAATCGCCAAGCAAAGTCAGCGCTGTGCTCGAGCTGTCCGGTATTCAAAATGGAATCCCGAATGCCATAGAGGTAGGCGTACAACTCGACGTGCTGAGCGGAATCCAATAAGGTGGCCGCATTCGTAGAATCGATATTGTGAGCGACTTGGGCCCCCAAATCTTTGTCGTACTGAACAGGGAATACATTGATGTTGCCAACAAAGCTGGCGCAGGCATCCATAAGTAGCGTCAAGGGCAGTAAATGCAGCAATCTCATATACACAAAGATAAGCAGCAATTGCGCTTAAAATGGGTAGCCTATGCCGATGGCCACGGCCGTCTCTTTGAAGGTCCAATTGGCCAAGCCTGTGCTTGGAATTTGCTTCATTACCCAGCGCTCGTCGAGCGGCTTACTGGGGTCTCGAATGGGAATTCCCCAATCGACTCGAAACATAAAGATTTCGACGTCGAAACGAAAACCGATGCCGGTGTTGAGCGCTACTTCCGACAAGAAGGTATTGCGGTTGAATACGCCATAATCGGGATTGGATACTCCGGCCACACTCAGGTTCCAGATGTTTCCGGCATCCAAAAACAAGGCGCTTTCTAAGAAATTCTTGATTACCCCAAATCGGTATTCAATCGATGCTTCTAGCAGCAACTCGCCCGATCGGTCAATCAAACTGCCCACTGATTCTGGTGTGGCTCCGGGACCCAATCGGCGGGGCTGCCATGCACGCAGGCTGTTGGAACCCCCGATGAAATAGCGTTTGTCGTAAGGCACCACATCGCTGTTCCAGAAGGGAAGGGCCAAGCCCGAATTCAATCGCACGGCGATGGTGTTCAATTCGTCGATGTGGTGACGCACCCGAATTTCGGCCCCCAATTTGGCGTACTGGAAGTAGTTTACTCCAAAGAACTGGTAACTGGAATCGGGGTTGTAATTGGGTTCGAACAAATAGCGTCCCAGGCGGTGCATGTTGCCACTTGTTTCCAAGCCTAAGCGAGAGAAGAAGTAACTCTGTCCGGGCTTGTCTTGGTTGTTGGAATACACCATGCCCACCTTGGCGGCGGTGATCAATTGGTCGGTGAAAACGCGGCGAACAAATTCCTGGTCCAGGGTGCTGAGCTGGGGTAAGAAGGCGGGGTCCAATTCGTTTTGGTTGTAGCTGAATTCGAGTGGGGTGTAGTACCAGCTGAAGTTGGGGCGAATGAACTGCAGGGAGAAGGAGGCGGGCAGGGAGGTGCGCAAAAAGTTGGGGTTGCTCTCGGTTTGGTAACTCAAATTGAAGATGGTGTTTTTGCGCTCGTACTGATTTTTGGCATCCATTTTATCCAGCAAGCGAAAGCTGGGAACGGTCATGCTGGCCGAGAAACCTTGTTGCAAGCCGTAGGCGAAATTGCCCAGGTCGTTGCGTTTGAAAATGGCTTCGAACGAAGTCAGGGCTGAGAGTCGAAGCTGTTCTCCATTGCCCATGGCGTTCAAGTTGTTGAAAGACATGATTCCCGCCAAGCCGAAACTGCGTTGGGTGCTGGAGGTGAAGTTCGTGCCGCTGCTTCCCTGGGGGCTATAGAGCATTTGGGGCTCGACCATCCAGCGAATTCGGGGAAGGGCTTGGGTTTGGATGCGAACGTTGAGTACGTGCTGTTGGGAGTCGGGCTCTAATCGAAATTCCACGTAAGAAAAAAGACCCATGTCGACCAATCCGCGGTAGGTCTGGTTGATGCGGGTCTGGGAGTAACGCTGCCCGCTGTCGATCAAGATCACCTTGCGAAGTACAAAGGGCTTCAGCGGATAATGATTCATTTTGTAGTGATGGGCTCCAATGTGCGCCCATTCGTGATACAGGGGATTCAGGGCATAGTCATCGGGACACTGAATGTCCATGTACACATTGCCAAATTTCCAGACTTGATAGGGCTCTCCATTGGCTTGGCCATCCATGTAAAGCGTGATTTGGGCCTCCTTTTTGGCAAACAAGGTGTCGATTTCATAGTGAAATATACTGGGTTGCAGGCCGTAATAGCCCAAGTCTCTCAGTTGGCTAGTCAATTCTTCCCGGGCAGTTTTGAATCGATTCAAGTCGCTGGGCCACCAGAGACGAAAGGTATTCATTGATTTGGTTAGGCTGTCGACCCATGTGGCCATTCCAGAATCAGCGGTGTTTTTGAAGACCGAGTTAATGCGGTATGGCAGACCCGAGTACACGTGGTAGCGCACAGCTCCTTTGTGTCCATGTACCTCAATGGAATAGCCCACTTCGGCATCGAAAAATCCCTTGTTGAAGAGGTAGTTGCGAATGTTGTTGGCTGACAGTTGGGCCAAGCTCTTGTCAATGAGCTTGGGTTCTTCCCCCATTTGGTTCACCAATCGGCTGCGAAATGCACTTTGGCTGATTTTGCTGGTGTCTTTGGCGTCATAACCCAGGGCATAGAACCACAGGTAAATGGGCAATTTGTTGAACAAAACCCGCTTATTGGGTCTATGCAAAATTTGTGCTTGCAGTTCGTCACGGTTGGGTCGAAAAGGGACCGATTCGGTCTCCACCAAGGTGATGCTGTTTTGTTTGAGCAACAACCGACCCTCGGGAATGCAGCGTTTTACCCCGCAGCTGGAAAGGAACAACAGCATAGCCATTAGCAGGAAGGCTTTATTTCTATGATATTTGTGTCTCTGCCATGCCATCTGCTGCGAAATTCAAACAATACGCTTCTCTGCGAATGCCCAAGTATCGACAAAAATATGGGCTATTCACGGTCGAGGGGCGCAAGGTAGTAGACGAAGTAATCCACAGCCGGGCGAAGCTAGAAGCGGTTATGGCCAGTGAATCCTACGCTTCCAAGCAAGCCTTGCCCGAAACTTGCGAAATCATCAGCGATGCCGACATGAAGCGCCTGAGCCAATTCGAAACGGCTCCGGGTATCATGGCGGTGGTCCTTATGCCTTCGGCGCAGGCTTGGCAAGACCAAGCTCCTTTGACCTTGGCTGTTGATGGGTTGGCTGATCCCGGCAATCTCGGAACCCTGATTCGTTTGGCTGACTGGTACGGAATGACCCAGGTTTTGGCCTCTGAAGACACCGTTGATCAATACAATCCCAAGTGCCTGGCAGCGAGCATGGGGTCCTTTTTGAGGGTGGAGGTTGTCTACGTCCATTTGGCTGAAGTCCTGAAAAACAAGCGCGTTTTTGGCGCCTATTTGGAAGGGACTTCCCTTTATGATGCCCCCTTTGAGGCCCCGTCTGTGCTGTTGATTGGCAGCGAGTCGCATGGCATTCGCATAGGTGAAGAGCTAGAGAATTTGCATCGATTTACCATACCCCGTTTGGGCCAAGCCGAGAGTTTGAACGCGGCCATGGCGGCGGGTATATCGCTAGACAACGCCGTTCGTCGACTGCGTGAACGGGGTGTCGCAAAATTTGCGTTACCTTTCAATAAATGATGGAGCCTTCCACTCCTTTGAGCAGCATTGAGCGCAAATTAGACGCCTACATCGACCAATACCATTGGCATCGATTCCTGCGCGGTTTGTTGTTCTGGGGCCTTGGATCGGGGCTCTTGTTGCTTCTATTGGCCTATGGTGAACATTGGCTGTGGATGTCCACCTCGCTGCGTACTGGAGGATATTATTTGCTATTGACGGCCACGGGCATTTCTGCGCTTTTGATGGTCATTCGGCCCTTTGCCCAATACCGTGCCTGGTTGCCTCGCTTGACTCGAGAAGAGGCGGCCCT
>JALRLA010000420.1 GCA_023254645.1 Bacteroidia bacterium | reverse complement strand
GCCAAACTCTCTAGGAAAGGGAAGGTGCTCACACAGGGCAGTTGTTCGGTACCGGGTACGAGTTTGCTTTTGTGGTAGAGTTGGCTGCTGTCACGAGCCCCGAAACAAACGGCCGAATTGTGGGGGATGTACCAATCGCGCTCTATTCCCTTTGGGGCATCTTTGAGCGCGCCCGCAGGGCGCGCGGCAGGAAGCGGCCGTTCGGCGCTTTGGTACCAATCAACGGTTTGGGCTCCGGCTAGGATTTGCAAATCGGTGGGCCAACCGAATCGCTGGATGGCGGAACGCCAGAAGCGCAGTTGGGGATCGGTCTCGCGGTAACGGGGTTCTATCCAGCCGGTCAAGGCGGTTTCAGGAAGCAGCAACCAATCGCTGCTGCTGTCGATCGATGACTCGGCTAGTAGAGCCATGTCTTCGTTCAAGACATCGGGGGTCTTGACGAACTTTTCGTCCCAGGGGTCGTAGTTGGGTTGGAGTACGCTGATGTTTAGGGCTTGGCCTTCGCTGATATCTATTCGGAAAGACAGGAGTAGGCCGAGCGCAGCGAGGCCGCCCAAGGCCGTAGCGGCTGGCGCCAGCCGGCCGCGGTATATCCAGATGTTCAGGAGCCAGACCAGGGAGGTTCCGCCCACGGCTCCACACAGTTCATACCACTGGGCCATCCAGGAGTTGCGTGCCCATCCATTCCCCAATGAGAGCCAGGGCCAACTCAAATCCCAGCGGTGGTGCAGGAATTCATAGAGCAGCCAAAGAATGGGGATCAGAAGAATATAATCCAGGCCTTCTGAGCGCTTCCTATTTATAAGGTTGGAAAGGGGTCTAGCCAAAGCGAAGGGAAGCACCATGAACAGGCTGTTGAGAATGAGCATGGCCACCGCGCCTACGGGTGAGGAATTCCAAACCCACCAAGTCGTGCTGATATTGGCACCTAAGAACATGAGGTACCAACCGAAAAAGCGTTGGGCTTTCGACCCTTCACGGGTTCGTCGCTCCCACTCCAACATGGGAATGAGTTGGATCAGGGCCGCTGCGGTGCTCACCCAACGGAGGGGCTCGGGATTCAAACACCAAACCAACCACCATATAAAGGTGGGGGAAAGGAGGAGCAACCAACGGGGTATTTTCTCAGTCTTCATGAGCGGGGCTTGCCGAGTCGAGGCCTTCCAAAACTACCACAAATTCTCCCTTGGGCGCGCGGTTGCGAAAATGCTCGGCCACCTCACTTAGGGTTCCGTTAACGGTTTCTTCAAACTTCTTGGTGAGTTCGCGTGAAACGCTGACCCTTCGTTGGCTACCCATGAACTCGATCATTTGGTCCAAGGTCTTGAGCAGTTTGTGTGGGCTCTCGTAAAACACCAGGGTGGCAGGCTCATCGGCCCAAGATTTGATTTTGGTTTGCCGGCCTTTTTTCTGGGGTAAAAAGCCTTCAAATACAAAGCGATGCAGAGCAAATCCGCTTTTGATCAAGGCGGGCACAAAGGCCGTGGCTCCCGGCAAGACTTCGAGTGCAATGCCGCGCTCGCCTGCGGCTCGCGCTAACAAAAAGCCCGGATCTGAAATGCCCGGCGTTCCCGCATCTGAGATTTGGGCAATCTGAGCGCCGTTTTCCATCTCCTTGAGCAAGCTTTCCAAACGGGCGTGCTCGTTGTGCTGATGAAAACTCTCCAGGCGGGTTTCAATTTGATAATGGTTTAACAACACCCGGCTGGTGCGAGTGTCTTCAGCCAAAACCTTGTCGACCGACTTCAAAACCTCTACGGCTCGGTAGGTCATGTCGCCCATATTGCCGATGGGGGTGGGTACCAGGTAGAGTTTTCCGTCGCTCATAATCAATAGGGTCAAAGGCACGAGGCCAAGGCAAATTTAACTATTTTCGAGGGCCATGATAGGAAACCGCATTTTGCTGCTCTCGCCCCACACCGATGACGGGGAATTGGGTTGCGGGGCCACCGTGTCCAAACTCATTCGACAAGGAAAGGAAGTGCACTATGCGGCCTTCAGCGCCTGCGAGCAAAGCGTACGGCCCGAGTTTCCCAAAGACATCTTGATTCACGAGGTCAAGGAGGCCACGGCCGAATTGGGCATTGCGGCTGAAAACCTTCGTTTGTTTCGATATGAGGTGCGCACATTCAATTACCGCCGCCAAGAAATCTTGGACGATTTGATTCGCCTTCGCGAAGAGCTCAAGCCCGATACTGTGCTCATGCCCTGCCTGCACGACATTCACCAGGACCACAAAACCATGGCCGAAGAGGCGCTACGTGCCTTCAAGTTTGGCAATTTGTTCAGCTATGA
>JALRLA010000390.1 GCA_023254645.1 Bacteroidia bacterium | reverse complement strand
CGAGCTGATTTCGCGGTTCGCCGTTTCATTGGCGACCAGCCTTTGTGTGCCAATTTGGGTGTCGCTCAGTTGGAGGAATTGATCCAAGCGGGTCAGTTGGCTCGTGTGACTGAAATGGTTCACTCTTTGGAAGCCGATGGTTTGATTGTTCACATCAACCCTTTGCAAGAGTGGGTTCAACCCGAGGGAGATCGCCTGCAGCAGGCTCCCCTTGATACGCTGAAGCGCGTGATGGACGAGTTGGACATGCCCATCATTGTCAAAGAAGTAGGGCAGGGTTTTGGTCCAAAAAGTTTGAAGGCCTTGATGGAGTTGCCTTTGGAGGCGGTTGATTTCGGCTCGTTTGGAGGGACCAACTTCGCTCTGATCGAGGCCATGAGAAGCCAGACCTCCAATATGGAAGGCCTAAAGGCCGTTGCTCACGTGGGTCACACCGCTGAAGAAATGGGCAATTGGATCTTGAATTGGACCCGTGAAGGCTGGAAACCTCAGGCCAAACAAATCATTGTCAGCGGCGGCATTCAAAATTTTCTCGACGGATATTACCACATCAAGCGCTTGCCAGGCAGCGTCCTGTATGCTCAGGCCTCAGCCTTCTTGAAACCCGCATTGGAGAGTCAAGAAGCCCTGGATGCTTTTTGTGAAACCCAAATTAAGGGCCTAGCCATGGCCCATCAATACTTGGAACTTCGATCATGAACCAAAGACCTACCGAAGCCATCAAAGGCTTTTCAAAGCTGAGCAAGCAACAGAAGCTGGACTGGCTTTTGAAGCACTATTCTACGCATCCTGACGCCACCCGCGCCATGTTGGAAGGCTATTGGCACAGCAGTGGGGAGGTACAAAAGTTGCACGATGAGTTCATTGAAAATACCTTGTCCAACTTCTACATGCCCTTTGGGGTGGCGCCGAACTTCAAGATCAACGGGAAGGTATATGCCATTCCCATGGCCATTGAAGAGAGCTCGGTCGTCGCAGCGGCTTCCAAAGCGGCTAATTTTTGGTTTGACCGCGGCGGCTTTAAGGCCAGCGTGATTTCTATGACCAAAATTGGGCATGTTCACTTTGTGTGGCAGGGCGGTGACCCCCAGTGGTTGGAGGCCTTGTTTGCCCAGACCCAAGATCGTTTCATGGCTGAAACCGAGGCCCTAACCCGCAACATGCGCGCCCGGGGTGGTGGAATCTTGGATCTGAAACTCAAAGACAAAACCGACAGCGAACCGGGTTACTACCAAATCGAAGCGCGCTTCGATACCCGTGATTCTATGGGGGCCAATTTCATCAATTCTTGTTTGGAAGAATTGGCCAAGACCTGGACACTAGCGGTAGAAGAAAACCGCGGCGATCGCCCGGGCATACAAGTGGTGATGAGCATTTTGAGCAACTTTACCCCTGAGTGTAAGGTTCGAGCCGAAGTGTCTTGCCCCATTGACCAAATCAACGAAGGCAGTGGCATCGGCAACCAAGAGTTTGCCGAGAAATTTGCCCGCGCCTTGCGAATCGCTACCGTTGAGCCTTACCGCGCCGTCACCCACAACAAGGGCATCATGAACGGCATTGATGCGGTTGTCATGGCTACTGGTAATGATTTTAGAGCCGTTGAGGCCTGCGCTCATGCTTATGCGGCTTCACAGGGCTCTTACCGTTCCTTGACTCACGCAGAAATTGCCTCTGGAACCTTTCGTTTTTGGATCGACATTCCGATGTCATTGGGTACGGTAGGGGGTATAACCAGTTTGCATCCGCTGGTGAAATTCTCCCACGAATTGTTGGGCAATCCCAACGCTGAAGAATTGATGCAAATCATTGCAGTAGCGGGCTTGGCCCAGAACTTTTCGGCCGTTCGAAGCTTGATTACTTCGGGCATTCAAAAAGGGCACATGAAAATGCACTTGTTGAACATCCTCAATCAGTTGGAGGCGACCGAAGAAGAAAAAGAACAGATTGTTGAGCATTTCAAAGACAAGGTGGTCAGCTTCTCAGGCGCGGTAGAAGCCTTTTTTAAATTGAGGGGCATAGGCCCTGATGCATGAAGAGTTACTACGCAGCGGGGAAAGTGATGCTCATCGGCGAATACGCCGTGAAATTGGGCATAGAAGCCCTGGCTTTGCCGGTGCGAAAAGGTCAACATTTGCGCGTTTGGGAATACGACAGCCCTAGCGAAGATTCCTTCATTTACCAAGCCTTTGACAACGAGGGTGCCCGCTTTGTCGAACTTCAATTGAAGCTTCCATTTGTCGCCGCTGATTTTGAATCGAGCGATGACTCGCGGTTCATTCGCCAAACCTTGGCCTTTACTCCGCCGTCTTTTTGGAAAGAGGGCAAGTCGTACCGTTTTGAAACACAGTTGGAGTTTGATCGCTCCAGCGGATGGGGAAGCAGCAGCACCTTTGTGGCCCTCTGGGCACGAGCGACGGGCATGGATGCGCAACCATTGCAACAGGCCCTGTTGGGTGGATCTGGATACGATGTGGCCGTAGCCGAATTGGGCAAGCCTTTGGTGTTCTGGATTTGCGATGATCAGCCCCATTGGGATACTTGGTCTCTGAACCCAGAATGGACCCAGGAATGGATGCTGTTGAACCCTGGGAAAAAGGTGGATTCGCGTAAAAGCATGGAATCGGTGGCTCAGGCCTTGGGAGCCATGGCAGAAGATCCCTTCATGATGGGTCAACTGCAAAAAATGGTCGATGCCCTGAAAAATGCGGGGCAGAAGGCCATGCTGGAGTCGGGTCTGGAATGGTGGCAAGCCTTATTGGCGAGCCAAATCGGCTTGCCCACTCCTTACCAACAATTGAACCTTTCCCCTGTCAAGGGGGGGCTTTGCAAGTGGCTGGGAGCATGGGGCGGAGATACCTTGTTGATAAACAGAACCTTTTACGAAGCTCATAAAATCAACTTTGAGGCCTGGCAGAGCTGGGCTTGGAACGATATTGTAATCAACGAATGACGAACACTGTTTTCCCCGCCTTGGCTTTTGAGCCTGACGCACAAGCCGCTTGGTCTTGTCCGAGCAACATTGCCTTGGTGAAGTACTGGGGCAAAAAGGCTGGGGCTGTTCAATGGCCAGCCAATGCCAGTATCAGTTGGGCCTTGGGTGATTTGAGAGCCCAAACACGCTTGAGCTACCGCAAAGGGATACAGCCAGGCAGCCTAGAATTCTTTTTGGATGGGCAACGCAAAGAATCGTTTGAGCCCAAAATCAAGGATTTTTTTCAGCGCGTCTACAAGGATGATTCTTGCTCATTGGCTTTGAGAGAAGCAATTGATGGAGGGAGTTTTCGCATAGATTCGACCAACAATTTCCCGCATGGAACGGGCATAGCCAGCAGTGCGGCGGGATTCGGGGCTTTGGCTCTCTGTCTGGCCGATTTGCAGCAGCAGTGGGACATCAATAGGCCCTTGCAAATGGACTTGGCTAGTCGCTGGGCTCGCTTGGGCTCAGGGTCGGCTTGCCGCAGTTTGTATGGAGCACCCACCATTTGGGGTTTGCACCCGAATGTGGCCGATTCGAGCGATGATTACGCCGTTCCGCATACAGGTGCTGTTGCTTCGTCCTTGCAAGGATGGAAAGACTGTGTGTTGATTGTGGATGCTGGTGAAAAGTCGGTTTCCAGTACCCAAGGGCACGCGCTGCTAGACAGGAATGCGTATGCTCACGTGCGATTTGAACAGGCCCAGGAAAATTTGAGTCAGTTGTTGGTCGCGTTTGAAAAAGGCGATGTCTCGACCTTCATGGAAGTGGTCGAAAGCGAGGCTTTGCAGCTTCATGCCATGATGATGGTTTCCAAGCCGTCCTTTATCCTGATGCGTCCAGGTACCTTGGCTATTATTGAAGCCATTCGCGCTTTCCGGTCCGAGACTGGGGCACAGGTGTGCTTCACACTGGATGCTGGTGCGAACGTGCACATGCTGTTTTCTCCCGTCGACGAAAACCGCATTGTGAACAATCTGTTGCCTTCGTTGTTACTTCATTGTCAGGACAAGCAATACCTTTGTACAGCACTGGATCGCGGCCCTGAACCATTGAAGCTATGAACAACCCTTTGTACTACGCGAAAATTTTACTCTTTGGCGAGTACGGCATCATCGAAGATTCGATGGGGTTGAGCATTCCCTACACTTTTTTCAAGGGTCAATTGGGTCAATCAGAGTCATTGACTCCCGATCAATTGGCCTCCAATCAAAGCATTCGCCAATACGCTATTGAACTGCGTCGTTGGAGTCGTGAAGATCGTTTGCCCGCTGGCATGGATATCGATCGTTTAGAGTCGGATCTCAACAAAGGCTTGTACTTTGAAAGTAGTATTCCTCAGGGCTTCGGAGTGGGAAGTTCAGGGGCTTTGGTAGCCGCTTTGTATGCGGAGTATGCCGGTCAAAAGCATACGGCCGAAACGGTAATGGAAGAGGGTAAATTGGCCGAATTAAAGCAGGACTTGGCTTTATTGGAATCCTATTTTCACGGCAAAAGTTCTGGATTGGACCCGCTGATCTGCTATTTGAATTTGCCCATTTTGATCAAAGGTCAAGGCGATTTGGATGCGGTTGGCTTGCCCACTGAGAACAGCGAAGGTCAGGGCGCTATTTTCTTGATGAATTCGGGTAGTCCCGGTAAGACCCAAGGAATGGTGGCCATTTTCTTGCAAAAATTGAAAGACGAGGGGTTCCGCCACTTGGTGCGTACCCAGTTGAAAAAATACAACGACGCCTGCGTTCAAGCCTTTCTACAAGGCGAGACAGGTTTCTTGTTGGACAATGTTAAATCCTTGTCGGGCTTGTTCTTGGAGAACTTTAAGCCCATGATTCCCGCTAGATTCGAGCAGGTATGGAAACAGGGTTTGGAAACCAATGCTTACTACCTCAAACTCTGCGGTAGCGGGGGCGGAGGCTTCGTTTTGGGCTTCACCCATGATTGGAAGAAGGCCCAGGAAATGCTCAAAGGGCATAACTTGCAGGTGATTTACAAAATCTAACCCGCTATGCCTAGGGCTCCATTGCATCGCCCATTCATCAAATTGCTATTGTTGCTGCGTGTCATACGTTGGTACAATGTTTTGGCCCTTTTGATGGCCCAGTTGCTGGTGGCTTGGGTGGTGTTTGCGGAAGGCCAATGGCGGCCTTTGGTCTCTGATGCCAAACTGGTTTACATGGTGCTGGCCTCGACCTTTAGTGTCGCTGCCGCCTTCTTAATCAATGCCTTTTACGATAAAGACAAGGATTTGGTCAACAACCCGAATCAGGTGATCATGGGCAGGCTAATGAGGCAGGGACCCTTGATGAATGTGTATGCCTTGTTGGTCTTGATGGCCATCTTGGTTTCGTTTTGGGCTTCCCTGAAAATTGGGTTGTTCTATCTGGCCTACAACATTCTTTGTTGGTTTTACAGCCATAAATTGCAAAAACTGCCTTGGTTGAGGGAGTTTTCGGCCACCTTGTTGACTCTGTCGCCCTTGCTAGCCGTCTGGTTGCACTTTGGACGCTGGCACTGGGGCTTTGCCTATTACATGATGGGTTTGATGCTCCTGTTGTTGACCCGGGAATTGTGGAAGGATTTGATGGGTCACCGGGGCAACATTGTCTTCGGTTACCGCACTGCAGCGGTGCAAACGGGTTCGAGTCGATTGCGAACTCTCTTGCCCTTGATCCAAACCGCTGTGGTTTGTGCCCTGTTGGGTTGGAGCCAATGGAAAGGCTTTGAATTTGATTTCTATTATAGCGCGACTTACGCCATGGCTCTGTATTGCCTGATACTCTCGGCCTTTATGGCCTTTGGCCGTACAGAACAGGTCTGGTCGAAATTGGATCTTGGTTTCAAGATTGGAGTGGTCGCCTATACGCTTGCCTTGCTGCTTCATGGAGGGTCCTGGTTATGAGTCAGGAGCGAATCACTCTGTTTGCAGAGGTGCTGTTGCCTTTGCCCTTGCCCAAACTTTTCACCTACCGCGTTCCCTATGATTGGAACGACGAGGTGCAAATTGGTCAGCGTGTGGCTGTTCCGTTTGGAGGCAAGAAGATGTACTCGGGAATTCTATGGGAACTGCACGATCAGCCCCCCAAAGGGTACAATGCACAGTACATCACGGAATTGTTGGATGACGCCCCCATTGTGACCCCCAAGCAAATGGATTTCTGGAACTGGACGGCTCGTTACAGCCTATGCTCCTTAGGAGATGTGATGGCGACCTCCATGCCCGCTGGGTTTCGCGTACAGAGCCAAACGCAACTGGTTTTGCATCCAGAGTTCGACCCGGAGTGGCCCTTGGAGTTAGAGCCCCGTGAGCAGGAGGTCCTGGATTTGCTGAAGGCCTCACAGCCCCGTACCGTTTTGGATGTGCAAGAGGCCTTGGGCATTCGAAGCGTCATGCGCTACCTCAAATCCTTGCATTTGAGAGGGGTCATTGCCTTTCACGAGGACATGCGAGAGAGCTACAAGCCCAAGTTTGAAGAATGGGCTGTGGCCGATGAACTTTGGGAGTCTGAGGCAGCCGGGGAACACCTGGATCAGCTGGAAAAACGGGCTTACAAGCAATTTGAGTTCATGATGCTCTTGTTGAGTGCCGTTGGGAAAGAAGCCCGAATCAAGGACTTGGTTCAGGACCATGGATTGAACCGAACGCACGCCAAGGGCCTTGAGAAAAAGGGTCTGATTCGAATAGAATCCAGAAAGGTGGATCGATTCAAGGCGGTAGAGTCTGAGGCTTGGCCGCTTGCCTTGTCTGAGCCTCAAAAAGAGGCCTATAGCCAAATAGAGCGAGCCTTTGAAAACCAGGTTCCTGTGCTCCTGGATGGGGTCACAGGCTCCGGAAAAACCTGGGTCTATGCGGCATGCATTCGCAAGGCTCGAGAAGAAGGCAAGCAAGTGTTGATTCTCATGCCGGAAGCGGCATTGACCGAATACCAAGTTCAGCGGCTGGCCGCTTTGGTGCAAGAGCCGGTGGGGGTCTGGCATCACTGGGTGCATGCCCAAGAGCGAACCGAGTTGTATGCCCAGATTCTATCGGGTGAGGTTTCGGTGGTTCTGGGAACGCGTACCGCCCTTTTTGCGCCATTTCAATCGCTGGGCTTGATCGTCATGGATGAAGAGCATGAGGGCTCCTACAAGGGCTTTGATAAGCGTCCCCTCATCCATGCTCGGGAAGCCGCTTTTACCTTGGCCCAACAGCACAGCAGTCAACTGCTTCTCGGTTCCGCCACTCCCAGTTTTGAGTCACTTCATGCCGCTCAAGAAGGAGCCTTTGCTCGAGTGAGGTTAGAGAGCCGATTTGATCATAAAAAACGCGCAGAGCTGGCCGTATTGAATTTGGCCTTACTCAAGCAGCAGAACCGCTACGATGGTTTTTTGTCGGAACCTCTTCAAGAGGCCATGGCCGAAGCCTTGAAGAACCAAAAAGGCATCCTGGTATTTCACCCCCGAAAAGGCTATGTCCCCTACGTTCAATGTGAATTGTGTGGCACGAGTGTTCAGTGCCATCATTGCGACATTTCCTTGACTTATTACAAGAGCTCTCAGCAGTTGAAATGCGGTTATTGTGGGTATTCCCAGAGCATTCCTCACGCCTGTGCGGCTTGCGGTTTCACCTCTCTGCAAATGAAAGGAATGGGTTCTGAGAAGATGGCCGAAGAACTGGAATTGCATTACCCCGAGGCCAGGATCGAGCGCTTTGATCAGACTTCCTTGAGAAAGCGCAGCGATGTGCAAATGGTCTTGAATCGATTCAAACAGGGGGAGATTGATATTTTGGTGGGTACTCAGCTGTTGGCCCGCGGATTGGATCTCGAGCGTGTCGATCTGATAGCTGTTCCACAAGCCGATTCGCTCTTCTTGAGCCCTGATTTTCGGTCTTCCGAGCGAGCCTATCAATGGTTGCATCAGCTGATGGGTCGAGCGCCTGAAGGCAAATGCTACATCCAAACTTTTCAACCTGAACACCCTGTCTTGGAGCATCTGAAAACACAGGATTACGAGGGATTGTCAAAGCTGGAACTTCCACAGCGCAAGGAATTTCGTTATCCGCCGTATGCGAGATTGGTGCAAATGGAATTGCAAGGTTCAGATCCCGAACAATTGTTCAAAGCTGCCGCTTGGTTGTCAGAGAAATTGCGCCAGCAGTTGGGCGATCGCATCTTGGGCCCACAGGTCCCCAATGTGGCACGGGTCAAGAACTTGTTTCGACAGCAGATTTTGATCAAAATTGACAAGCAACAAGACTCGCCCAGCAAAATCAAGCACTACCTGAATGCCATGGCCGAGGAGATGAGCAAACAAAAGGCATTCAGGGGGTTGCGAGTGTCATTCGATGTAGACCCTCACTAGGATAAGGTCGCGGCGATTTTCCTCTTATCTTTGCATTCTATGGAGACTCAAACCATGCCGAACGCTACGGCTGTTGATTTTTTGCCTTTGAATGGCACCGATCATGTTGAATTCTACGTTGGAAACGCCAAGCAAAGCGCATATTACTACCAAGTAGCCTGGGGTTATAAATTGGTGGCCTACGCAGGTCCTGAAACAGGGATACGCGATCGCGCTTCCTACGTTTTGGAGCAAAACAAAGTTCGCTTGGTATTGACGACCTCCTTGTTGCCCGATAGTGACATTGCTGCCCATCACCAAAAGCACGGAGACGGCGTGAAGTTCTTGAGTTTATGGGTAGACGATGCTCGCAGTGCATGGGAAGAAACCACCAAGCGTGGCGCACGTTCCTTTATGGAGCCTACCGTTATGACCGATGAGTCTGGCGAGGTGGTTGTTTCGGCCATCTATACCTATGGAGAGACCGTTCACAAGTTTGTGGAGCGCAAAAACTACAAGGGCACGTTTATGCCTGGGTTCAAAGCCGTTGAAAATGCCATGGACGTAAAGCCTGTTGGCATTCGCCACGTCGACCACTGTGTCGGTAACGTAGAGTTGGGCCGCATGAACGAGTGGGTAAATTTTTACGAAGAGGTCATGGGTTTCAAACTGCTGTTGACCTTTGATGACAAAGACATTTCGACCGAATACAGCGCTTTGATGAGCAAGGTCGTTTCCAATGGATCAGGCTATGTGAAATTCCCGATCAACGAGCCCGCTGAAGGGAAAAAGAAATCCCAAATTGAAGAGTATTTGGATTTCTATCAAAGTGCCGGTGTGCAGCACATTGCCTTAGAGGTATACGACATTCTTGAGACCGTAGCGGAATTGCGTCGACGCGGCGTTGAATTCTTGTACGTTCCTGATAACTACTACGACGATGTATTGGATCGTGTCGGTGAAATTGATGAAGAATTGATGGCTCTGAAGCAACTCAATATTTTGATTGATCGCGATGAAGAGGGGTACCTGCTTCAGATCTTCACCAAGCCGGTTGAGGATCGTCCTACCTTATTTTACGAAATCATTCAGCGCAAAGGTGCCAAGAGCTTTGGCAAGGGCAATTTCAAGGCCTTGTTCGAAAGCATTGAGCGCGAGCAAGCCGTTCGAGGCAATCTCTAATTTTGCTGGTTTGAGCACAAAAAAGGCGCTGCGGGAGCAGCGCCTTTTTTCGTTTTATTAGGGTTGAGAGGGAGGCCGAATGGCCTTGATGTCAATATCGAAATGGAAGGATTCGTGTGGCGGGTTTTTGCTGAGATCTTCCTTGAGATCAGCAATTCTTTTCGTGAAATAAGCGCCTTCACGCATGTCAAATCCTGTTTCGCCCATCGCGGTAGCGTAACGCTCGCAATCTTCCCATCGTTCTGCGGCTAAGCACAATGCGGCATTGTTCCACAAGCAGGCATAACGGTATTTGCGGCTGAATTTATCATCCCCATCATTTGCGTTGATGATGGAGTCGAAATACTGCACGTGTGATTCAATGCGAGCCAAGTCTTGAGGACCCCAAGCCGAATTCGGCCAAGATTCAATTTCGGTGATGCAGTTGCGAACATAACCGTCAAATTCAGCTTGTCCTTCCCATTTGCGAGAGTCGCTGCCCATCATGGTTAATTCGTCACGTGTGCGCATGTATCCCCATCGGCGGTTCATTTCATTGTTCAACTGCATGATGCTGTTGTCGATGTTTTCTCGAAGCAGACGTTCTTTGATGTTGGCGTCATTCATGCGCTGCCAGCGATAGGCCTCGCTTTGTGAGTTGAATTCTTGACTGTTGAATCGGCCCATGCGCTCTGAAACAAGGGAGCGAGCAGAACTCAAAACATCACCGTATTGATTGGTGGTGGAATACTGGCTCTCAAAGCGGTATTTGTATTCAATCCAATAGTAATTGTAGGTTTTGCTGGAGCCGTCTTTGTTTTTTACGACTTGTTGACGGGTTTGGATTTGTGTGCCCAACATCTGAAAATCAGTGAAGCGAAGCAGAATGTTCAAGTGGGCAGGCGATTCGGTGTATTCTTTCCAACCTTCTAGCTTCAAGCGATCCAACAAAGCGCTTTCACGAGTGGGTTGCTGGTAATATACGGTAGAGGTGAAATCATAACCCCAATTAAACTTGATTTGATAGGTGCGGGGGGCTAAACTGTCGACCTCATTTTGACCTTGCATGGGATCTTGTGGGAGGCTGGTTCTGGGAACTTTGACGTTGTGTTTGTCAAGGTTAAAATTTTGGGCCTGTGCAGTGAACATTAAGCCCAAGCCAATGGCTAGAAAAGTAAGTCTCATATCAAAATACTTTGGAAAAATAACACGGCCATGGGCCCCCAACAAATTCCAAAGTACAAGAGCCAGGCCCAGCGAACTCGCCATGAATGCTGATTCAGCAGCAGCATCCAAAAGGGAGCTCCCAAAGCAGCATTTCGGTATAGGGCTACATCGGGGCTAGCGCCATAGGGCAAGGCCCAGAGCAATAGCAAAGCCAAAGCTGAGAATTTTATCAAGTTATGCGATTGAAATATAGGCTTTTGTGTGGCTATCAATAGGAGGAAGGCCCAAATTCCGAAATGCTGCAATTCGATGAATCGCTGAATTCCACCCCAACTATTTAGTAGGCGCTCGGCGTGAATGCCCATGAATTTAAGTGGCTGATTCAGGGTGTGGCCGTATTTGGCCTGCACCATAAATGTGGCATTCCAATGACCGGTACTCCCGAATTCGTAACCCAGCAGTGCAAGAAATGAAATCGCTGCGGCAATGAAGGCTTGCCCGCTCAATCTTTTTAAGGGGCTTGGGTCGTCAATGCTGTGGGAATAGGCCCACAATATGAACAGAAGGCCGAGAAAGACGAATCCGATGCTATAGATCCACATCAGGGCCATCGCCGAGATCCATACCCAAGTCCTGCTAAATTTTGATAGCCCGTGGTAAAGACCGAGGGTGAAAAAGAGGGTCCATGAAAGGGGGAATGCGGCATAGAAGTAGATGGATCCAGGTGCTAAGAGCAGAATGGCAAGATGCCACAATAGGGATTGGACGCTCTTGCCTTTGAGCATGTGGGCCACCAATAAGAAGCTCGCCAACAGACCCGACCAAGCGACGATGACTGAACTCCATTCCAAAGAATGGCCGGGAATCAGATAAGAAAACCATCGAACTAAATAGGGGTAAAGGGGTGCCCAGCCGGCATTTCCGCACCATTTATTGGGTAGGTCAGGGCAGGGAACCAGCGTGTGGCCATTTTTGGCGATGTCCAAATACAGGCCTGAATCCCAGCGAATCAAGCAGTAAGGGTTCAAGCCCTCCCAGCAGTGGCTGTGAATGGCCAAGAAATGTGTGCCGACTAGCCCAAGAACAAAGGATAGTATGGCCAGAGAATATCGTGTTATTTGCTTTGCCTCAAATCCCATTGGGCTTGTGTGAATTCCATCAAGCGTCGAATGTTCTGAGAGCTAAAATCAAATGAAACACCCGCGCTGTGGTAAATTTCGGAAATCGAACGGGTATAGCCCAATTCTAGGAAAGATTGGTACTCCTGAATGGCCTTGGCTGCATCTTCACAGTGGTTCTTCCAAACCCCGATGGCACCTAGTTGTGCAAAGCCATACTCGATGTAATAGAAGGGAACTTCAAATATGTGCAATTGCTTGTGCCAAGCATGGGTAAGGGCTTCGTCATAGCCGGTGTAATCAACAAGTCCCGTTCCAAACCGTTTTTGGATACGGAGCCAGGCCTCGCTTCGCTCGGCCACGCTGTGCCCAGGATTTTCGTAAATCCAGTGCTGAAAACAGTCAACCGTGGCGATCCAAGGCAAGGTGCCGATGACCCCTTCGATTTGTTCCAACTGAGCTCGATTGAGTTCATCTGCGCTGGAGAAAAAAGCATTCCATTCACCCATCGAGATGAGTTCCATGCTCATGGAAGCCAACTCGGCTACTTCTGAAGGCGTGTTTTTGAATCCATTCAACGCCAAAGGAGCCATTTTGAAGCTGTGAATGGCATGGCCTGCTTCGTGCAGCAAGGTTTCTACATCTCGCAAATTGCCGCTGGCATTCATAAAAATGAAGGGCATATTGGTGCGAGCCAAGGGGTAGTTGTATCCGCCGGGAGCTTTGCCAATGCGGCTATCCAAATCCAACAAATTCTCGCGCTCCATGGTTTCCAAACAGGCTCGGAAATACGGACTCAGACGACCCAAAATCTCCAAACTTTTAGTCAGCAATTCATCGCCGCCGCTAAAGGGTTTCAAGGGTTGCTTGCCCTCAGGATCAACGGCCGTATCCCAGGGTTTGAGGGAGTCAAGGCCCATGAGCGATTGGCGCTTTTGCATCAAGGCCCGGTGCAGGGGAACGACATGCTCTTCGACCGATTGATGGAAATCAAAACAATCGCTTGGGCTGTAATCGTAACGCCCAAGGGCTTTGAACATGTAGTCGCGGTAGTTGGCGAAGCCGGCGTTTTGGGCCATTTCATGGCGTAGAGCGACCATCTTGTCAAAGATGGCGTTGAGTTTGTCGCTGTCTTCCAAGCGGCGCTTGCTCATGGCTTCCCAGGCTTTTTGGCGCTGCTCGCGGTCGGTGCGCATGAGCCAGTTTCCGGCTTGCTGCAGGGTGAGGGTTTCGCCGTCCAACTCTACACTCATAGCCCCTTGAATGCTGCTGTATTCTTGGGCCAGAGTCGCCAATTGGCTTTGTATCTCGACGTTCTCTTCTCGGTAGATTTCAATGGCCCCTTTGATGCCGCGCAAATAGATTTGATGCGCCGAGTCGGTCAAGGACTCCGCCCAAGAAGATTCAGCGATTTTGCGATTCAAACGGTCTTCGTAAGCCGCCAAATGAGGCTGAATATTCTGAACAAAATCCAAGTAGCGCTTTTCGATTTCGGCATTCTGCGTGTCGCAGGTCATGCGTATGTAGCGCCAAGCCATGTCTTCAGACAGCGCACTTTCCAAATCGGAAGCGTCGGCCAGCAAGGATTGGTATTCAGCCGCGCTATTGATTTCGCGGTCCAATAAATCTTGAAAAAAAGGAAGAACATCGTCTTTGCTTTCGATGTTCCAAGGGTTGGGAAGCCAAGTGTTCATGCGAACGATTAGCTCATTTTGCGGGGAACGTTGGTTTGGCTCTTGCCCGCGGCTTTGCTCGATGTTTTGGCGCTAGATTTTTTCGCCGTGTTGCTTTTTTTAACAACGTTCTGCTTGGTTTTCTTAGCCAGAGCAGAGGCAGCATCTTCTTCTGTTCCTTCTGCACTTTCGCTGCTAGCCGCAAAATCCATTTTGCCTTTCAACAGGTGATACCACACGAATAATTTCTTCATGTCGCTGGGGTAAACTCGCTCGCGATCGTAGTCGGGGAGAGCCAAGGCCATATAAGCGCGAAATGCATCGTTGTCGGCTTTGTGATCAGGGGCTGTTTTACCCTCTGCCTCTAAGGCTTCAATGTTTTGAAAGACTTGTGCCAACTTGGCTTCGCCTTCTTCTGTGTAGATGGCGATATCAGCCAAAATGCTCACTCGTTGGCGAATGGTGGAGGCGAACTTCTTTCCGTCTGCCAGTGATTCCAACACCAAGCCGGTTTTGTTTTGACCAATGATTTTGTGCAAGCCAGGGATGCCGGTTACGGCAACTACGTCTTTCATTTCCATGTCGGCAAAATTCGCCTAAAGTACTGAACTGTACAAGGGCAAAACCGAAGGTGGAAAAGGGGGGCTATCGCCTTGGGTTTAAGCTCCGAGTTTGCCTTGGAAATGGGTGGACGGTTTTGCAAGAAATCTTAGTCTACTGCGCCCCTCGAGATTTGCGACTGTACACCTTTTGAAAGCAGCGAAGCAAAATGGCTTTGGCTTGATTTTCTGCGAGCTCTCCCTTCATGTTTCGGGCTTTCTGCCATTGTGATTGACTCAAGTCAACTCGAACAACCGCTTTCAACAGCAGGCCAGGACGCTCTTGTTGGGCTTTTTCAATCACCAAAACGAGCTCGGGTAACATGGCGGCCAAATGCGGATATTGGGCTTTTTGAAACTCAAATCCAATCAGGGACAGGTCTTTTTCAATTTGAAATTGGACGGCATCCATCAAGCTTTGAGGGGCATTTTGAAGGGCGTCTAAGTTCATGCTTCTGCAATAATAACCCCCAAAATGGAGTAAGTTTGCTAGGCATGATTGTCGTTACAGGTGCTGCTGGTTTTATTGGTTCGGCCTTGCTGGCCGAATTGTCCCGTTTGGGTTACGGTGAACTGGTCGCGGTTGACGATTTTTCTTCGGTTGAAAAACGCCGCAATTGGGAGCATTTGCCCTTGAAACAGCAAGTTGAACGTTCTGAGTTCGTCTTCTGGCTGGCCAAGAATGGTCGAGATGTTCAATTTGTATTTCATCTGGGTGCCCGCACAAAAACAAACGAATTTGATGAAGCCGTGTTGGAGTCTCTGAATTGGGGCTTCAGCCAATCGGTTTGGAATTTGTGTGTGGAGCATTCCATTCCTTTGGTCTATGCATCTTCGGCAGCGACCTACGGAGATGGAAGTCAAGGGTTTGGAGATGAGCCTGAACGGCTGCCTGCTTTGCAGCCTATGAATCCCTATGGCAGGAGCAAGCAGAAGTTTGATCTCTGGGTACAGGATCAGGTCAAGGCTGAACAGTGCCCGCCTTATTGGGCCGGATTCAAGTTTTTCAACGTTTTTGGTCCTGGAGAATACCACAAAGGCCGCATGGCGAGCGTTGTGTTTCACGGATTCAATCAGGTGCTTAGTCAGGGTTACATCAGCCTGTTCAAAAGCTACAAAGAAGGATGCGCCGATGGTCAGCAAGAGCGAGACTTTGTCAGCATTTTTGACGTGCTCAAGGTCTTGGTGCAGGCCATGGAAAATCGCCGCAATTCAGGCATCTACAATTTGGGTACCGGCCAGGCTCGTAGCTTTTATGATCTCTCAATAGCCGTGTTTCAGGCCATGGGGCGTGATGCCGATATTCGATTTGTAGACATGCCCGAAGACATTCGAGGCAATTACCAATACTTTACTCAAGCCGATACCCAGAGGTTGGTAAAGGCGGGTTATATCCAGGCGTTTTCGACGCTTGAAGATGATGTGGCACGCTATGTGCAACAATATTTGATGGCGAACAAAACATTGGAATGCGGTTGAGGTATTCTTCATCGGCGTGGTTGAACGTGCTCTTTGGGCTCGTGCTCATGGCTGTTTCCAACTTTGTGTTGCTCAGACAGCACAACTTGGGCGCTGAAGAAGCCTTGCAGGCTAAGGCTGAGCAAATGCTGCTTTCCATTGAGGAGGTTCAAAGCAAGCTCGATTCCTTGATCGATATCCCTCTTTCTTTTGATGGGGCCAACTCCGAATCAGACATACAATCGAAAGGTCTGGAAGATCTAGGATTGGACATGTTCGTTTTTGATCAGTCGGGACCAAGGTACTGGACGACACACGAATATTCGGTGAGTATCAACGCTCAAGGGTCAGATCTTGTGGAACTGCAAAAACACGGTGACCTGTATGTGTTGTGTTGGCAGAAGGTGAGCCAGCGTCAAACAAAGGTCTTCGCCTTGCCCTTGATTCGATCATCTCAGGAGGCCGACAGTTTGCAAAGCAAAGGTCGGAATGCGGAACGCTATGACATAGTGGCCAACCCTGAGCAAGGAAGCCTGCCCATTTCTGTGGCTGGGGTGCCCTTTTTCTATTTGAAAATTGTGGAATTCCGTGCGCCAATTTATTGGGATTTGATTTTCATTCTAGGGCTAGCTTTATTGGGATTTGGAACCTTCAACTTGTTTCAAGGTTGGCGAGGAGGCATGGCCGGTAGGTTGTTGGCCTTATTCTTGTTTGCCACAGTTGAATATTCGTTTCGAAATGGTACCATTCTTCCCAACCTGAATCATTCGGCTTTGTTCGCCTTTGAGTTTTTCAAAGCCAATCGTTTCGATGCCAGTTTGGGGTTGCTTTTCGTTCATGCCTTAGAAGGGCTACTTCTGATCGATACCCTGAGAATTTTAACTGGCCAAGTTCGAAGCTGGGGTCGCGCGGGCATTCGCCGTGTATTGGCCTTTATTCTGCTAGGGCTGGTTTTGTTTTCGACAGCCTATGTTTTGAGCATGGCTTCTACTTTGGTTCAACGGGGTCTATTCTCACTTGATCTGAAAAAGCTGCATTTGCTGGAGCCTCTTTCCTTGGCGGCTCTCCTTGCTTTGGCTGTTCTATTCATGGCGCTGCAGTGGATACTTCGCCTCTTGGTTTCCTTGATAGCCCATCGGAAGGAAGCCATTTTGGCAGCGGTTTTCACTGTGATCTTGCCGGCTGTATTCGTGCTCCTCACGGGAACATCTTGGCGCTTGTATGCCTTAGGCGAACTCTTGGTGCTCGGTTGGGGTGTATTGGAGTTGGCTTGGTCGGGTCAGCGTGAAAATGGATTTGCCGCCTTGCGCATTGTAGTGCCCTGCTTGGTGATTGGTTTGCACTTGAATTTGGAGAACAAACTCAAAGAAGAGAGCGTGCAGTATGAACTGATCTGCGAAATGAGTTTGGCCGAGCACGATGTTCCAGTGCTGGAGCTTTTAAATGTTCAACGATCCTTTCCAAGCGATCCCGGATTGTTGAATTACTTCCGCTACAACACAGGTTCTAAAAGTGAATTTGAACAGCGCATTCGCCAGATTTATTTGCCCGGTACCGAGCAAAAATTTCAACTGAGCATTTATGATTTTGATACCAATGGCGCCGACAGGCAGGGGGTTTCGGTCTTTGACGAGGCTACCTTGAGAACGTTTTTTCATTCACCCGAATCGAAAACCATTGGAGAGAAGTTCAAGCGACTGGAAACCAAAAGTTTGTACGGGTCGTATTTGGGCCGATTTGAGGTTCGGGATGGTCCAGAAAATTTGGGTACTGTATATCTCCTTTTGTCACCTCAAACGTCCAGTTCGAGTGGGCGATTGACAGAAGCCCTGAGGCCCAGTGTTCTAAAGCAGCAAATTGCCGATTATGGATATAGTTCAGCTCGATACGTGCAGGGAAGGCTGAGCTACCAAGAAGGCAGTTTTCGCTACCCTATAGCCTTGTTCTCGGGCTCAAAGCAGCCATTGGTTTTGTTGGACTCGTCGAAAATAGGCCATGCTGGCGAGTACCGAATTTCACAAAAAGAGCGGTCTGGATTTTGGAAGGAAATGCCAGGGTACCGCCATCTGGTTTGGCTCGATGAAAACGGTAATGCGACGGTTTTGAGCAAGCCTCAAGATCGGAGTATTGAAAACTTGACCAGCTTTACCCTGATCGCCTTGTTTGGGTTTTTGGTATTGATTGGGAAATATGCCATTGAAGCCTGGACACGCTTTTGGAAGCCCCGATACACCCGTTGGCTGACCAGCGAATTATGGGAGCAGGAATCTGGAGAGGAGGAGCGAGAATTTTTCTTGTCCAGTCGCTTGAGAATATCCGTGACCTGGCTGGTTTTTGGGATCTTTATGGTGGTTTTGTTCATTACCATCAACTTCTCCAGTACGAATTACGAAAGGCGTCAGCGTGAGTTTTTAT
>JALRLA010000351.1 GCA_023254645.1 Bacteroidia bacterium | reverse complement strand
TTCATGACCAAGATGGGTTGGGTCAGACCGGCTTTGCGCAGGGCAATGCCTTCTTCGGGGTAGGCGACGCCGAAGGCGTCGGCGTTTTCGGAGGCCAAGACCTTGGCTGTCTCGAAGGTACCGCTGCCATAACCCAGGGCTTTGACCATGGCCATGATGCGCACGGGTTCTTTGACCCAATGGCGAAACAAACGGTAATTGGAGCGCATGGCGTCCAAATCAACTTCGACAAAGGTGCCGCGCAAATTGCCCTCGAGCGAGGGTTTGGCATCGGGAGGTTGTAGGGCCGACAGGGCTTTGATGTGCTCAGGACTAAGGCGTTCCAAAGCAAAAAGGGCGGCCACACAGGCCAAAGCTGATGCTCGAGAAGCGGGGTCGTTTCGAAGCAAGGGAGCCTCAAAAGCTTGGGCTCGGTATTCGAATTGGCCTTCTGCGATCCAACGAAATTTGGCCCCTTCGCTCTCGCCAAATGAGATGAACTTGGTTAGGGGCTGTTGGATTCGGTAAGGGGCCAAGGATTCGGCCCATTCGGGCTGATCGGCGGGATAGACCACCACATCGGCATCTTTCGCCAACAGAACTTTTTCCTGGGCTTTGGCTTGGCGGCTTGAAAAGCCGCCGTCGTGAGCCGCGCCCAAATGGGTCAAAACCACCATATTGGGGCGAATCATATCAGCCAAGGGCTTCATGTCTCCTGAGGCAGAAACCCCGGCCTCGATCAAGGCCAAGGGAGTGGTTCCGGGTAGGGCTTCGGGCAGTCCCAATAGGGACAAGGCTACTCCCAATTGGGAGTTGTAGCTCAAGGGGCTTCGATAAACAGCAAAGTCAGCCGAAAGTAACTTGGCTAGCCATTCTTTGACCCAAGTTTTACCCGCACTGCCGCTGATGGCCACCACGGGGTAGCTGCGGCTGTTTCTATGGGTTTGGGCGGCCGCGCGAAGCGCGGCCCAAACGTCTGAAACAATCAATTGTTGGGCGTCAGAAGGCAGGTCCACAAGACGTTCTAATACAAAGGCGCGAACCCCTCGCTGGTAGGCTAAATGAGCAAAATCATGACCGTCTCTACGGCCTGTTTTCAGGGCTAAAAAGAGTTCCCCCTCAGCTCCTGAGGCTTTACGGGAGTCGAACAAAATTTCCCGCACAGGTTTATCGGTGGCCGGCTGCGAGGCCCCCATCAACGTGGCGATATACGAGAGTTTTAAGTTCAATTAACTGTCTCTCAAGTTGATTTCGGCACTGTCGCCAATGTTCAAGCTCTGCACAGGGCCAATCAAACTCGCATCGGCACCCACCGAAGAGTTTTCCAAGATGGCGTGTTGCAGTTCGGCTTGCTGGCCTATGATGCTGTTGCGCACAATGCTTCGCGAAATCTTTGCATGTTCCCCCACACTCACATCGGGACCAATGATGCTGTTCTCGATCTGTGCCGTCGCATGAACATATACTGGAGGCACGATGATGTTCCCTTTGGCTCTCCAAGCATCCATCTGTTCAGCCTCTCGCTGCTTGAGCAGCGTGCGGTTGGTCTGCAAAATGATGTCCTTCTTACCACAATCAAACCAGGTCTTCACCGTAAAGGGTTCGAAATTCATGCCCTTGGCCAGCATGCATTGAATGCCGTCAGTCAAGTGAAATTCGTTCTGCGTACGCACATCGTTTTCGATATTATGATTTAGGCAATCGAACAAACAGCTGGAATTTTTGATGTAGTACAATCCCACCAGTGCCCAGTTAGAATGCGGGATTTGGGGCTTTTCCACTACGCGTTTGATGTTGCCAGCCTCGTGCAATTCAGCTACTCCAAACAAGCGGGGATCTTCT
>JALRLA010000350.1 GCA_023254645.1 Bacteroidia bacterium | reverse complement strand
TGAATTCTGTTCGCAAAAAGGAAGAGGATTTGGAGCTGTTGCAAGCCGAATACTTGGCTCTTAAGAACAAGCTTCAAGACAAGCGTCGCGATGTATTGGCACAAGCCAAGGCCGATGCTCAGCGACTGATGTCAGAAGCCAATCAGCAAATTGAACAGACCATCCGAGTCATTCGCGAGCACGGGGCCGATAAACAGAAGACCCAAAAGGCGCGCAATGAATTGAACTCCTTCAAAGCCAAGGTGGAGACTCAGAGCCAAAAACGACTTCAGTTGCTTCCTTCTGCCGAGGTAAAAGAAGAAAAACCCCAACCCATTGATACCAAAAAACTCATGCCCGGCCTGATCGTGCGCAGTTTGAAGAGCGACCAAGAGGGAGAGTTGTTGGAACTGGGCAAAGACAAAGCACTGGTGGCTTTTGGATTGTTGAAAATGTGGGTTCCCAAAACGGAATTGGGGCATGCGCAGTCCAATCGACAGAAGAAAAAACAAGCTCGGGGAACAAGCGGATACAATTGGGTAGAAAAACAGCAGCAATTCTCTGAAGTCCTGGACGTGAGAGGCCTGAGGCAAGACGAAACCTTGGCCCGAGTCAAGTTGTGGTTGGATGAAGCGTATACCTTGGGCAACCGCTCATTGAAGGTGGTTCATGGCCGCGGCACAGGGGCTTTGAAAAAGGCCTTGAGGGAGCTGTTCAAAACCCTATCGTACATCAAGAGTTTTGAGCACGAGAGCGAACAATTTGGCGGCGACGGAGTGACCCGCATTGAATTGCTCTGATTGCGTATTTTTGCCTCATGCCGCAAATACTGAGTGGAAAAGAGGTTTCCCTAAGCCTGAATGAGAAAATTGCAGCCCGTGTGGCTGAGCTGAAAGCCCAAACAGGCCGTGTGCCTCATTTGGTTGCTATTTTGGTAGGAAACGATGGCGCCAGTCAAACCTATGTTGGGGCTAAAGAGAAAGCTTGTGAAACCGTAGGCTTTGATTCGAGCATCATGCGCTTTGATGCCGGCATTAGCCAAGAGGAATTGCTGAAAGAAATTGATCGCATCAACAGCGATGATCAGTACGACGGCTTGATCGTTCAATTGCCTTTGCCTAAGCACATTGACGAAGAAGTGGTGACTCACGCCATTCATCCGGACATGGATGTCGATGGGTTTCACGATATCAATATGGGCAAATTGGCCAAAGGAAATCCAGGTGTTAAACCTGCTACCCCTTATGGAATCACTTTGATGTTGAAGCATTATGGCATTGAAACCAGTGGCAAACACGTCGTTGTTCTGGGCCGAAGCAACATCGTGGGTAGACCCATGAGCTTGCTATTGAGCGATAGTTCAGATACCGGAAATGCGACGGTGACCCTCTGCCACAGCCGAACTCGAAATCTGGCTGAGTATACCCGCCAAGCCGATATTTTGGTCGTTGCCTTGGGCAAGCCCGAGTTCGTTGGCGCCGATTTGGTGAAGCCCGGAGCGGTCGTGATTGATGTAGGAACCACCCGAGTGGACGATGCTTCTCGCGAGCGCGGATGGCGTTTGACGGGTGATGTCAACTATGCAGAGGTAAGCCCCATCGCAGCAGCCATTACCCCCGTGCCAGGAGGAGTAGGCCCCATGACCATTTCTGGGTTGATGATGAATACCCTCCAAGCTTTCGAGCGAAAGGTTCAAAACGCCTGATGAACATGGCCTTGGACTTGCCCTTGATGGAGGCCTTCTACACCGTTCAAGGTGAGGGAGTGCACGCGGGAAAAGCGGCCTATTTCATTCGTTTGGCAGGTTGTGATGTGGGCTGTGTTTGGTGCGACGTGAAAGAGAGCTGGGACGCCAGTGGCTATCCCCGCGTTTCGGTTGCACAAATGGCCGAAGATGCGCAGGCCTCAGGTGCGAATTTGGTCGTCATAACTGGAGGGGAGCCGGCAATGTATGATTTGACTGCCTTGTGCGAGGCCTTGCATGATCGAGGAATGGCGGTTCACATAGAAACTTCGG
The DNA here is from genome assembly GCA_023254645.1 of Bacteroidia bacterium. Classification (GTDB taxonomy): domain Bacteria; phylum Bacteroidota; class Bacteroidia; order NS11-12g; family UBA955; genus JALRLA01. Next base: position 800 of record JALRLA010000350.1, on the reverse strand, counting down.
CGGCCCATGAAATTCGGGGCCAATTTGATTGGGTGACCTTGTCTCCCAAGAAATTCAAGGCGCCCTTGCCCACTGAGTTGTCGAAAGCCGATGAATTGAAAATCATTGTCTTCAACAAGAGCGATTTCGAATGGGCCGAAACCTATGCGGGTCAGGTATCCAACGACTGTGTTTTGTTGTTGCAACCCGAGTGGGACAAACGGGACAGTATGGCGCCCTTGTTGGTGGACTATGCAAAGGCCCATCCACAATGGCGTATATCACTTCAAACTCATAAAATCCTTAATGTGCCGTAATGTATTTTGTGGATTTATCGTGTTAGTAAGTTCGGCTTAGGCAGACGTTTTTCGTATTTTTGACGGAATGAGATGGGTATTTGTGCTATTGTTGATCGTTTCATCAAGTTTATTCTTTGTTGCGGCATCATCCCCGGTTAAAGACAATGTTGATTCAGATACTACAACGTCTGTAGGCCAAGATTTTCATTTTGCTCCGCCGTTAAATGAAGTAACCAAAAATAGAATTGATTCGTTTTTCTCGGAAAAGTACAAACACGGGAAATTTAATGGCACATACTTGTTCTTTCGAAACGATAGTTTAGTGTCTGGCGCTTTGGGGTATAGTAATCTTTCGACGCGCAGACCCAATAATCCTGATGATTTGTTTCAATTAGCTTCTGTCAGCAAAACATTTACAGGTGTTAGTTTTGATATAACAGTTAATTATATTGTAGAGTCTGGTGGTAATTATACTGGAACAGTTCAACACACATTCCTTGATTTTTATAGTGCTAACACACT
>JALRLA010000252.1 GCA_023254645.1 Bacteroidia bacterium | reverse complement strand
ACGCCTTTTCCGATCATCACAATTGGATGCTTCCTCGCTACTTGGCCATTGATCAGGGACCCATCGTGGCCATGATGGAGAATTACCGCAGTGGCTATCTCTGGTCCTTGTTCATGTCTTGCCCAGAGTTGAACAACATTCCCAAAGAAGCCGGTATTAGCACAGGTTACTAAGGGTCGTATCTTTGTGGGCTCATGCCCGTCTTGGATTCCGATACCATTGTTGCACGCGCTACTCCTGCTGGAATGGGGGCGGTAGCGGTGGTACGCATTTCAGGACCACAAGCTTTGGTGATGACCGATCAGATGTTGCGCAAGCCCATCAGCCATGCGCCCTCGCATACCTTGCACCTGAAGCGGCTGTACGATGGCGATCAACTGTTGGATGAAGCCTTGGTAGCCTTATTCCAAGGCAGCAAAAGCTATACAGGAGAGCCTACGGTAGAGTTGTCCCTACACGGCAGTGAATTCATAGTGCAACGCGTACTGCAGGCCTATTTGAAGCGTGGCGCGCGCATGGCCGAACCGGGTGAATTTACCCAGAGGGCCTTCTTGAATGGCAAGTTGGATCTCGCTCAAGCCGAGGCGGTTTCAGACCTCATAGCCTCTGAACACGAAGCCGCCCACAGCCAAGCACTGCACCATTTGCGGGGTGGTTTTTCTCAAGACATAGCCGAATTGCGTGCTAAACTGTTGCACTTTGTTTCCTTGATGGAGTTGGAGCTGGATTTTGGCGAAGAAGACGTGGAATTTGCCTCCCGCTCTGAGTTGAAATCACTGGTCGAAGAATTGCGAACTCGCTTGGCCGTATTGGAAGAGAGTTACCAGCTGGGCAACGCCTTGAAAAAGGGCTTTGCTTTGGTGTTGGCGGGACGCCCCAATGCGGGCAAGAGCACCCTGTTCAATGGTTTGATTCGGGAAGACAAGGCCTTGGTGTCTGATATTGAAGGTACTACCCGTGATGCCATTGAAGACCAATTCTTTGTAGATGGGTTTCGCATTCGTTTGATTGATACCGCAGGCATACGGGCCGCTACAGACACCATCGAACAAATGGGCATCGAACGAACCTGGAACCACGTGGCCCAAAGCGGAGCCACTTTGTTTTTGGTTGATGCCTCTCACTGGTCGCCGGCTGACTTCGAATCAGATTTGGCGGCTCTGCAAAGCAAGAATGCCCAGATCTGGGTCTTGGCCACCAAAATGGATTTGGTTCAGCAGCCTCCCGCTGAATTGGAAGAGTTGTTGAAGCGACATGGCCTGCCTGGGTTGTTGAGCGTCGCCGCTCAAGATGCCGTTTCTCTCTTGCAATTGCGCAAAGACCTGGCCCAGCGTTTTGCAGCTGAGTTGCAACCTTTTGCCGATCAAACCGTCGTGACCAACGCTCGCCATGCCGAAGCATTGGCTCGCTGCCGAGCGGAATTGGATGATCTCCTGGCCGGCATGGAAGCCGGTCTAAGCGGTGATTTGTTGGTGTTTCACCTGCGTCACGGCATCGCCCAACTCGGTCGCATCACCGGTGAAATAGACGCCGATGAAGTGTTGGGGTCCATTTTCTCCAGTTTTTGTATCGGGAAGTAAACCTTTTAGTTTCTTTGCTCCCTTTGGGCCACCAAGTCAGCGACGATTTTTGCGCTTTGTAGGCAGAGGGGTATCCCTCCGCCGGGATGAACGCTTCCGCCACAAAAGTATAGACCCTTAAAATCGCTGCTGTAGTTTTTGTGCCGCAAGAACGCCGCAAAACGGTTGTTGCTGGCGTTGCCGTATAAGGCACCGGCGTACGATGAAGTGCGCTTTTCCAAGGTTTCGGGGTCCAGATAGGACTCGCATTCGATCAAGGGCTCCATGTCTATACCGAGCATTCGGCTGAGTTTGGCTAGAATTAGGCCGCGCATCATGGGTATATCTAAGGGCTTTGCAGCCTTTTTGGTATTGGGCACATTGATCATGACAAACCAATTTTCTCCGTCTGGCGGGGCATCATTGGGGTTGCATTTGGAGCTGATGTGTACATACACGGTGGGGTCCTCGTAAATTTCGCCTGTCTCAAACAAGCCTTGGAATTCTGCCTGGTAATCTTGGCTGAAGAAAATGTTGTGCAATTGCAGCTTGGGGAAGCGTTGTTTGACGCCCCAGTAAAATACCAGTCCCGAACTGGATTTTTCTTGTTTGAGCAATCGTTTGGGCGCTTTGGCCTTGGGCATAAGCTGTTGGTAGGTGCTGTGAATGTCAGCATTGCTGACCACCAAGTCGGCCAAAATAGGCTTGTCTGACTGACGGGTTCGAACCGCGTATACCCGAGACGGTTCATGCAGGATTTCTTCAATTCGGGTATTGAAATGAAACTGAACCCCTTGCGACAAAGCCAAATCATACAGGCTTTGGGCGATTTGGTACATGCCGTTTTTGGGGAAGAAGGTGCCAATGTTGTGTTCCAAATGGGGAATCATGTTCAACAGGGCCGGGGCTTGAAAAGGGTCACTGCCGTTGTACGTGGCAAATCGATTGAAGTACTGGACCAAATAGGGATTGCCCAGCTGTTTCTTGTTTTCGGAATTCATATCGGAAAACAAATTGAGTCTGGGAATGCTCCCTATTCCTTGAAGCGTTTCCCGGTTGGCATAGTTCTTCCATCGGTGAAGGCTGCGATCCAAGAAAATGGGGGCCATTCTGGAATAGCGGAATTCGGCTCGATCCAAATGCTTGAAAAAGGCTTCAATCTCTTGAGGTTGGGCAACCTGCTGAAGCTCTTTTGCAAACATGGAGCGCTCAGCATGGGCATTGAACTGTGTGCCGTCTTCGTAGTGGTAGCGGCAGGTGGTTTCCAACCTTTCAAAGGGAAATTGGTCCTCAAATGATTGCCCACAAAGCTCATACAGTTCCTTGATGAGGGAGGGTAGCGTAAAAAGAGAGGGGCCTGTATCGAATCGATAGGATCCCAGTGTCAGCTCATTCAGTTTCCCCCCAGGCTTGTCGTAGCTCTCATAAACGTGGGTCTCGTAACCTTGAATTGTCAAGCGAATGGAGGAGGCCAAACCTGCGACTCCGCTACCGATAACAATCGCTTTTTGGGGCTTCATTTTCTAACAAACAAACCTAGGCGCTTTTCGTTTCATTCGCCGGGCCCCGGCTGAACAAAACCATAGGCCGGCTTGTTTTCCACTCATGCCCAGTAATACCTTGAGGGTTTTGTTTCCGCACCAATTGTACCGAGACTTAGTCGGCCCTAGCCAGGTGGCGCTGGTCGAAGACCCCTTGTTCTTCAACCAATATGCCTTTCACAGGCAGAAGTTGCAGTTTCATCGGGCCAGCATGCGTTGCCATGCCGATTATTTGAAGGGGCAAGGATTGGACGTTTCGTATTTCGAATGCCAAGGCCAGCCCCTCGATGCCCTAGAACTATGCCAGCAATGGGCAAAGTCGGGGATTCAAGCCCTGTGTTTGTTTCGTTTGCACGACGATTGGTTGGAGCGAAAATGGTTGAAAGCCGCTCGATCAGCCCAGCTGGAAATGCAATGGGAAGAGGCTCCCCAGTTTTTGTTAAGCGAAACCCAAGTGGCCGAAGATTTTTCAGCCAAGTCGAATTACCGCATGGCCTCATTTTACATGCTACAACGCCGCCGGTTTAACCTGTTGATGGATGGAACAAAACCCTTGGGCGGGAAGTGGAGCTTCGATGAGGACAATCGATTGCCTTACCCCAAAGATGGGGTCCCTCCACCTTTGCCAAAGGTGCAGACTGATGAGTACCAACAAGAGGCAGAAGCGTATGTGAATGCTTATTTCCCCCATGCCCCTGGCGCCGTTCAAGGGGAATGGACCTATGCCTGCTCCAGAGAAGGGGCCTTGGAGGCATTGCATGATTTTGCGAAGCAGCGATTGTGGGCCTTTGGTCGCTATGAAGACGCCATTCAACAGGGTCACAGCTTGCTGCACCACAGTCTTCTCACGCCGTATTTGAACGTGGGAATGTTGTCTCCTGCCGAAGTGCTAGACGCGGTTTTGGAGGCCAGTCAAAAACAAGGCATTGGGTTGAATGAAACCGAAGGATTTGTGCGCCAAATCATAGGCTGGCGGGAATTTATACGCGGGGTGTATCAAGCTCAGGGGCCAAAGCAGCGAACCCGGAATTATTGGGGATTTTCGCGAAAAATTCCGGCATCTTTTTACGCAGGAAATACGGGAATTCATGCGTTGGATGCCGTAATCAAGCGGGTGTTGAACAATGCCTATTGCCACCACATTGAACGCTTGATGGTGCTGAGCAACTTCATGTTGCTTTGTGAGTTTGATCCCGATGAAGTGTACCGCTGGTTCATGGAATTGTTCATTGACGCCTATGATTGGGTCATGGTTCCGAATGTATACGGGATGGGTCAATTTGCCGATGGTGGCCTGATGAGTACCAAGCCTTACATCAGTGGCAGTGCTTATCTCTTGCGCATGAGCAATTTCTCGAAAGGCCCCTGGTGCGAAACTTGGGATGCCTTGTACTGGCGATTCATTCATGTGCACCGGGATTTCTTTTTGCAAAATCCGCGAATGGGCGTCATGGTCAAGTCGTTTGACCGCATGAGCGAGGAAAAACGCAGCCTCTTGTTGCAGCGCGCCGAAACCTATTTGAACTCTTTGGGCCATCATTCATGAAAACAATTACAGAAATAGAAGCCGAGCTTAGGGCCTTTGACCCGGTGAAATACGGGAAGTCCCGCAATTTCATAAACGGTACCGTGACTGAATTGGGCCCTTACATCTCTCGTAGCATCATCGATACACGCTGGGTCATGGACATCTTATTGGAGCAGGGTTGGTCCTTCCACCAAGCCAAACCCTTTTTGCAGCAGCTGGCCTGGAGGGATTTCTACCAATTGGTTTGGCAACACAAGGGCGACGCCATCAACCAAGACATTCGCCAAGAACAAGTGACGGCTCAACGCGAGGGGGTGCCTACGGCTCTATTGGATGCCTGCACGGGCATCGATGCCATTGATGAGGGATTGCGAGAGCTCTTTGAGACCGGCCTCATGCACAACCATTTGCGCTTGTATACGGCCTTTTTGGCTTGCCACATGGCTCGCAGTCATTGGCGAGAATCGGCTAGGTTCTTGTATGCCCATTTGTTGGATGGAGATTGGGCGTCGAATGCCTTGTCCTGGCAATGGGTAGCCGGTACCTTTTCGTCCAAACCCTACGTCGCCAATCAAGAAAACATCAACCATTACACTGGCAGTCGTCAGCGCAAGACCTATTTGGATAAGGCCTACGAAGAATTGTTGGAGGGGGGCATTCCCCAAGCATTGCAAGAAGTGAGGCCCTTTGATTTGAAAACCGAGTTGCCCGCTTCAGAACCTTTGCAACTGAATGCGAATCAGCCCGTATTGGTTTACAATTGCTACCAATTGTCACCCACTTGGCGCTCTAATCAAGCGGCCAATCGCGTGCTCTTGTTGGAGCCCGAACATTTTGAGAAGTATCCGGTTTCGAGCAAGGTTTTGCAATTTGCCTTAGAGGCTGCCGCCCAAATTCCGGGATTGCAAACCTTTGTGGGTTCTTTTGATCAGTTGAAACAAATGGCTCCGGGGGCTAGCATAGTGTACAAAGAGCATGTATTTGCGCGGCATTATCAAGGTGAGGAAGACCCACGCCGATTGATGATCGCTGAGGTTCAGGGCGATTTTCGTTCGTTTTTCGCCTACTGGAAACGGCTTGAGCCCAAGTTGATGAAAACCTTTTCTAAGCGATGAAAGGAGTCAAAAAAGAGCATTTGCCCACTAAGATTTGCCTCACCTGCGGCAGGCCCTTCACTTGGCGTAAAAAATGGGAAAAGAACTGGGACGAGGTCAAGTACTGTAGCCAGCGGTGTAGGGGGTGAGGTCTAACGGAGTTGAAAATGATCATACACGAACGACAATGTGTAAATTCACCCCGTGAATCGAAAGAGCTTTCATCCCTCACTGTGGGGCCTGGTGGCCTTCTGGGCCTTCGTTGAATCGGGTCTGGGCGGTTTGATGCACGCTTTCCATTTGCCGTTTACCGGTATATTCATAGGTGGGGCAGCAGTGGCTTCCTTGGCTGCAATGGCGGCTGTATTGAAGGGCCAAGGTCACAGCTCAGGCTTGGGCCGGCAATTGGTGGTCGCCACCCTATGGGTGATGCTGGTCAAGTTGTTGGTTAGCCCGCAATCTCCTCCAACTTCCTACATTGCCGTGGCCTTTCAAGGGGTGATAGCGGCTATTTTTTATTCCGTTTTGCCCTCTTACAAGTTGGCTAGTTTTCTCTTTGCAGTGGTGGCCATGCTGGAATCCGCCCTGCAAAAATTGCTGATCTTGTTCTTGGTGTTTGGGACAGAATTTTGGGAGAGCCTGGATATTTGGATGATTTCCGTTTCCAAACAACTGGCTCATGTGCCCTTGGGCCTTAGTGCTTTGGCCGGCTCTTACGTGCTTTTGTATGCCATTTGGGGGCTTTATTTGGCCTATCGAATATCCATTTGGCCTCAGCGATTTGCCGCCCAAAACGAAGAATTGAAGAAGGCCTTTTCCGTGTGGGCAGGCTCGGTACCGGAAGTGAGAGCCACTAAACGTTCCAAACCCTTTCGATGGGTCTTACTAGCTGTGGCGGTGTTGGTTTTTTACCTCCTGCCCAGTTACGAAGCTTGGTCGACCCTTATCAGGGCTTTGGCTTTTAGTGTGGCCTTGTATGGCTTGGCCCCAATGGTGATGCGGTTTTGGCGGCAGCGCTTGGAGAAAAAGCAACAGAGCCCAGAGGTTCAGGCCATGCTTACGCGGGTCGATTCGCAGGCTGATTTGTTTCGTTTTTGTTGGGAATACCATTCCGAAAAAGGCAAGGTGGGTCGCATGTTTACCGCCGTCGAATCGGCTTTGGTCTTAGCGGCTTCTGGTGATGAGCGCTGAGTTTTACCTATTGTCGGTTCCCGTTCAATGTGGCAAGACCACCCTGCTAGAATCTTGGGTTCAGACTCAGCCTCAAGGGTCTGTCGGCGGATGCCTAAGCCCGGATCGCATTCATGAGAATGGCCGCAAAACCCGTGTATTTTGGGATGTTCAAACAGCGACAGAAGTTCCATTCGAATGGGCGGCTCAAGAGGAGATAGATTCCAACGATCTGCTGGAAATTGGTCGATTTCGTTTTCGTCAATCGGGCTTTGATTGGGTTCAGCGCCAAATGAAAGAATGGTGCGAGAATCAGCGTTTGCAAACCCTAGTTATTGACGAAGTAGGACCACTTGAATTGCGTTTGAAAAGTGGAATGGAGCCCGGTTTGACGGGATTTATAGAAGCGATGCAAAAGCCCGATCAAAAGGGTAGGTGTGTGCTACTGGTGGTTCGTGATTACTTGCTTGAGGACTTTCTGACTCGCTATCAATTGAAGGAGTACATCGTAAACCAAGGGCCATGGTTTCCAGAAAGAGTGGAGGTGGAAGGCCTTTTGTTGATGGGAGGCCAGAGTTCTCGCATGGGTACTGACAAGTCCCAGCTGGATTACCATGGCATGCCTCAGTACCGCTATGCCTTGAGTCAGTTGCAACGGGCCTTGGAACAGCGGGCCTCCTGTTGGCTGAGTGCAGCTGAGGGGCAGGACTTGGTTTTGGAGGTGCGAGAAACTCGGGTAATTGATGCCCCGTTATTTGCAGGCAATGGGCCCATATCTGGAGTTTTGAGTGCTCATGTCATGGCTCCCCAAAAGGCCTTGCTGGTCTTGGGAGTGGATTACCCGTATTTGCAAGATTATGCGCTTGATCGATTGGTCTCGGCCTACCGTGTGAGCGGTCGTTCGGTCTGTTTTGCCCCTGCAAACCCCGATAGCAAATTGCCCAAACGCGAGCACTTGGAACCCTTAGTGGCTTTGTATACCCATTCTGATTTGCAAGCCTTACTATTGTATTTCCACCAAGGAGGTCGATCTCTGAAAGCCTTTTTGAACCAATGCGATGCCTTGGTTCTTCCCTACGATGAGAAAATGGGTTTAAAGAGCATCGATACCTTGCCAGAATAGGAGCCATGAGTAAGTACCAAACACAGCCTCATTCGATCGAAGTACGATCTTTGGCTAGCGACAATTGGACCACCGAGCATAAAGCCGATTTGCTAGCGGTTGAAGAGCCTTTGGAGATTCGAATTCGCCATAGGCAACAAGAGCGAGCCTTGTCCATTACCATGCGCACCCCCGGGCATGACCTGGAATTAGCCATGGGTTTTTTGTTCGGAGAAGGCATCGTTCGTTCGGCTGATCAGGTGCTGACAGTCCACGAGACAATCAGCGAAGGCGAGGCCTTGCTGGGTCAAAGAATTGCAGTGCATTTAAGCGATGATTGTGGCTTTGATGCGGCCAAATTGGAACGTCATTTTTACACGACAAGCAGTTGCGGTGTCTGCGGTAAATCGAGCATTGATGCGGTGAAAATTGCCTGTCCAATTCCGGTTCAAGCCGAGCCATTTCGTGTTTCCCATCAAGCCATTGCTCAGTTGCCAGCGGCTTTGAAAACCTACCAAAGTGCCTTTGAGCAGACGGGCGGTATCCACGCAGCTGCCTTTTTTGATGCCCAAGGTGCCATCCTTCAAGCCCGTGAAGATGTAGGACGGCACAATGCGCTCGATAAGCTCAACGGATGGGCCCTTTCTTCAAGGCAGATTCCCGTCGTCAACCGCGGATTATTGCTTAGTGGACGGGCTAGTTTTGAGCTGATCCAAAAGGCCAGTATGGCTGGAGTTTCCATGATCGTAGCCGTTGGTGCGCCAAGCAGTTTGGCCGTTGAATTGGCCGAAGAATTGAACATTACCTTGGTGGGATTTACCAAGCCTCATCGTTTCAATGTCTATTCGGCAGCTGAACGAATTCACGCTTAGTGTGTACTTTTGATTACAGAAGTATGAAAATCAGGATCAAAGGAAATTCCATTCGATTGCGTTTGACCAAAACCGAGGTAGAAACTTTCGGCGCTACAGGTCGGTATTCTGAATCCACCCAAATGTTGGGCGGTGAACTTCACTATGCCTTGTTGCGCTCAGAAGAGCACGAAACCCTGGCCGCAGCATGGAAAGGCGGGTTGGTTGAAGTATACATGCCTAAAGCCATTGCCGACGAATGGGTCAATAGCGACGAGGTTGGTTTTCAGCACATATTGCCCCTACCCCAAGGAGGTGAGTTGTTTTTGCTCATTGAAAAGGATTTTGTGTGCTTGGATAACACCTTCGAAGATCAGAGCGACAACTATCCCAATCCGAACGCGGTTTGTTGATGAGGGCTTTTGTTTAAGAAGCTCTCTAAATATTTCACTTGCTGCATGTTGGCTTTTGGTTATTTTTGACCATTATGAAAAAGTTGATTTGGAGTGCCGCATTGGTATTGAGTATGGGTTTGTGGTCCTGTTCGGGGTCAGGTGAACACCAAGATTATACCCTAGAAAACGTGGAGTTTACCGTCTCTGGACCCATTTATGAAGGGTCAGAAACTGCACAATACGAGGTTCAATTGGATGAAAAATTACTCGGTCAAGTGAGTGGCGCTTCGTTGAAGTCTGTCCATGTTCATGCCGATGATTCTGCCGGGTTGTCCATGTTGGGCTCTGTAGCCTTCTCCATGGTTGGAGAGAAAGCCGATATGTCTGGAATGGCTGTTTTGAATCCTGTCCCAGCCGGTGTGAGCGAAGCTGATTTGCAAGTGAGTACAGAAGCTGATCCTTCGGTTTATTTCAAAGAAGGCAAGTTTTATTTGGTCATGGAGTTGGGCATCAATCAAGATTTGGAGCAAGATGTTACTCTTAAAGGGGATTTTGTATTCGATATAGAAATTAAAAAATAAGCATGAAAAATATTTTGATCGCATTCTGCCTTGTTTTGTCAGGCACCGTGTTTACATCGTTCACTCAGCAAAACACCGATGGTGATCGTTTGCTCGGTGTTTGGGAACCCAGCAATGGACGCGCTCGGGTGAAAGTAGAAAAAATTGGTTCGAAGTATTTCGGCAAGATTGTTTGGTTGAAAGAGCCCATTGATCCAGAGACCAATCAGCCCAAGGTTGATAAGAACAACCCTGATCCGGCGTTGCAATCCACGCCCTTGAAGGGTTACCGCATGCTCAAAGACTTCACCTACAGCGGCAACAACGAATGGACAGGTGGAACCATTTACGACCCTTTGAATGGTAGCACCTACAGCTGCACAATCACCATGCGCGATGCCAATACCTTGGATATTCGCGGATACATTGGTGTTTCTGCCTTCGGTCGCACCGATGTTTGGAAGCGCCTTCAGATTCAGCGAAACTGATGAAGCTGCGTATCTGGATTTTGGCTTTTACGGCCTTTTCGTTTGGCCCAATTTGGGCACAGGTTGATAGCCTGCCGGTTGAGGAAGAAGAAGACTACAGCATGTACGACAATGTGTCGTATGCCGATGCTGGAACCAAAGCCTATTGCACCAATAAAATTGAAGGGTTAAGTCCGTCAAAGCTGATAAGCGTAGGCTATGATTACCAAATGGGTTACAGCCTAACCAGTGCCAATACTCCCGGCGGTCAGTTGACTGAAAATTATGACCAGGCAGATTTTGCTCGTTCCAATGGAATGCGTTTGGCTTTGAATGTGCCTGTGATTTCTCGCAATGATGTCATTGTTCAAGTAGGGGCAAATTACTGGAATCAATCGTATGCCCTAGAAACTGAGGGTGCCAACAACCCCGTAGCTACGGGGTTGAGCAATTACGGATTGAGAACCACGGGCCTGAATCTCACGGTGTTTAAACCATTTGATGAAACACGTTTTTTCTTGTTTCAAGGATCAGGAGATTTGAATGGTGATTACAGTTTTTCAGATATCATGCCGTTGGGCTACACCAAGTATTCAGCCGCTGCCTTGTATGGCAAGCGGGTCAGTGACCGCAAAATGTGGGGATATGGTTTGGCCCGCACGTACCGGGTGGGTGAGTTGAATTACATTCCCATTTTGTTGTACAACTCCACCAATGTGGCCAATACTTGGGGTACAGAAGTGCTGTTCCCCGCTCGAGCTCATGTGCGCCGTACTTTTAGTCCTCGATCCATGTTGTTTTTGGGCTATGAACTAGAAGGAAATAGTTATCGTATGTACCGAACGATGATGCCTCAAAATGATTTGGAGATTCGTCGCGGGGAGCTGCGCTTTCGTTTTGTGTACGAACGTTCCTTGAAAGATTTCATCTGGCTTTCGGCTCAGTTCGGTTACCGCTACAACTATTCCTTCAATGCCGATCAATTGCCTGACGGTCAAGAATTCTTCAGGGGTTTCTTTGGGGATCAGCCCTTGGCCATGGAGCAGAGTTTGACCAATCCGCTGTATTTCAACATCAGTGTCAACTTAGTAAGCCCTTAAGGCTTACAGTCGTCTTTGCATGATATCTTGAACCACAGTTGGGTCCAGGAGTGTACTGGTATCACCCAATTGTTCCCATTCGCCTTCTGCAATCTTTCTCAAGATGCGGCGCATGATTTTGCCACTTCGCGTCTTGGGTAATCCGCTAACGAATTGAATTTTGTCGGGCTTGGCTATGGGGCCTATCAAATGGCTCACAGTATCCAAAATGGCTTTACGAGCCGTTTCCGATTCTACCGGCAGACTTTGGCAAATGATGTAGGCATAGATGCCTTGGCCTTTGATATCGTGAGGATAACCTACAACCGCTGACTCCACCACATTGGGATGTTGGTTGATGGCATTCTCCAATTCAGCGGTTCCAATTCGGTGGCCACTGACGTTCAACACATCGTCCACTCTACCCGTAATTCGGTATTGGCCTTGGGCGTTGCGGTTGGATCCGTCGCCAGTGAAATACAAGCCTGGATAGGTGCTGAAATAAGTTTGGCGGCAGCGTTCGTGGTCGCCCCAGGTGCTGCGTATCATGCCCGGCCAGGGGTAACGAATGCACAAATTCCCTCTGGCCTCTGCATCCTCCAAGATTTGGCCATTTTCATCGACCAAGACGGGCTGAATACCCGGTAGAGGCAAGGTGGCGAAGGTGGGAACGGCCTCTGTGATTCCGGCCAAATTGCTGATCAAAATGCCACCGGTTTCGGTTTGCCACCAGGTGTCTACGATGGGAAGTTCAGATTTCCCAATGTGCTCGTGATACCAGTGCCAAGCTTCAGCATTGATAGGTT
>JALRLA010000229.1 GCA_023254645.1 Bacteroidia bacterium | reverse complement strand
AACCCTGCTGAATTTTACCATGCCGCCGCCTCGGGCATTATCAAAATCAACAAAGCCTTGTTGATCTCCATTCTGACCAAAACCCCGGTCACCGAATTGGCAGAGAATTCAGAAAAAATAGTGCCCTCGGCTGAGCAGAAGGTAAAAAAGGCTCCCAAACAACAAATCATCATAGGAGATGATCACGACTTTCCCTATGAATTGGCAAAATGCTGCCACCCCTTACCAGGTGATTCCATATTTGGGTTCATAACCATTGGAGAAGGTGTGAAAATTCACCGTACCACCTGCCCCAATGCCACTAATCTCATGAGCCAATATGGGTACAGAATTATACCTGCGAAGTGGAAAGACGAGAGCTACGACAAGTCATTCGCCGCTCGAATTCAGGTCAATGGAATTGATGACGTTGGTTTGGTTTCAAGATTGACTGAAATTATTTCACGAGACATGGCTGTCAACATGAAGAGTATTCACATTGAAAGCGATGGAAAGGGCAGTTTCAGCGGATGGATCGAGGTGATGATCAACAACTTGAATCACCTTACCTTGTTGATTCAAAACATGAAAGAAGCCCACAAATACATCGAAGTCAAACGACTCGATGAGGCATAAAAAAAGCCCCGCAGTGCGGGGCTTTTTTTATGAATATCAATAAGATTAAGCGCCTTCCAAAGCAGCCACACCACCTACGATCTCAGAGATCTCACGGGTAATAGCTGCCTGACGTGCCTGGTTATAGGCCAAACGCAAGCTGCGAAGCAATTCACCGGCGTTGTCAGTGGCCTTGTCCATGGCGATCATACGAGCACCGTGTTCAGAAGCCAATGAATCCAACATACTGCGGTACAATTGAGTTTTCAATGAACGGGGAATCAAATCTTCCAAAATGGCCACCTTTGAAGGCTCAAACAAGTAATCGAAAGATCCTTGAGAGGCTTCTGTATTATCTGCTGGAGACACGGGCAAAAAGGCATCAGCTGAAAGAATTTGAGTAGCAGCATTCTTGAAACGGTTGTACACCACCGTCACTTGATCATATTGACCAGCCTTGAATTCTTCTAAAATTGTGGAAGCCAAATCGAAGGCAGAGTCTGCGCTCAAACCGTTCAAAGCATTGACAAAACGAGTGTCGCAGTCGAAGCCCAATCGCTTGAGAGACTCCGCTCCTTTTTTACCGATGCAGATGTACTGAACTTGCTTTCCGGCCAACTCACCAGCGACCATTGCACGAACGCGTTTTACAACGTTGGCATTGAATGCACCGCAAAGGCCACGGTCTGAAGTTATGATCAAAAGGGCAACCTTTTGAACCTCACGGGCTTTGAAGTATACGGCCAATCGATCGTCATCGGCGCTCTCTTGCAACCCGGCCATGATACCCTGCAGCTTTTCTGCGTAAGGGCGCATGCGCACAATGGCTTCGCTGGCTTTGCGCAACTTCGTGGCGCTCACCAACTTCATGGCCTTTGTGATCTGCTGGGTAGAGATCGTCGAAGCAATTCTGCTGCGTATTTCCTTCTGTCCTGCCATGATTTAATTATGCCGCGTAATTCTTGGCGATTTCTGCACCCGCTTCACGCAATACAGCAGTGATACTGTCGTCGATCTTACCCGAAGCCAAGGCTTTCATGGTGTCGGCGTGTTTGGCCTGCAAATACTCCAAGTAGGACTCTTCAAATTCGCGAACTTTATCTACAGGAACCGAACGCAACAAGTTGCTAGTCCCCAAGAAGATGATGGCGACCTGCTGTTCTACTCGACGGGGAGAGAACTGCGCTTGCTTCAAGATTTCAACGTTGCGAGAACCTTTATCCAAAACAGATTTCGTTGCAGCATCCAAATCAGAACCAAACTTAGCGAAAGCTTCCAATTCGCGGTACTGAGCTTGGTCAAGCTTCAAGATATTCAGAATAGTTTGCCTAAAGGGGTAGTGATTGAAACGGTGTACG
>JALRLA010000222.1 GCA_023254645.1 Bacteroidia bacterium | reverse complement strand
TTTTACATTCATAACGACGGCGCATCCATAGGCAGCCTGGCTAGTGGTCAAGGCCTTGCTCAGGGCGAATTGGGCGATGTCTTGAATGCCTACGTCTAGGGTTGTGACAATGTCGTGCCCGTTCATAGGCTCCTGCAAATTGTCTAACTTGATAGGTCTCCAAATACGGCCGGGCATTCGCTGCTCCATGCGTTCGCCATTCACACCGCTCAATAGCGAATCAAAGGCTCCTTCCAAGCCCACATACACCCCATTGCGGCTGTAACCAATGGCTCGCTTTGCCAGATCGCCCAAAAAGTACATGCGCTGGCTGTCTTCAATGAACCAAATACCCCCTTTGTATTTGCCCAGACGAACCAAGGGCCATTCGCGAATCTCTTTGACTTGATCGAAGCCCAGGTTTTTGAGCAAAACGCGGTAATGAATGCCGCGATTGCGCAAATTGTATAGGTATTCTTTCCACTGTTGCTGAGACTTTCTCTCGCTGTCGCGCAGCTTCCAGTAGGGGCGGTCTTGCAATTGGGCCAACAACAAGCAGAAGCTGTCAATGTACTTGGCAAAGGTGTCGCTGGGGCAACCCTGAACCTTGGCGTCCATGACCAGCTCGTAGCGAGGAACCGAAGTAGCCAATAGACTCCCGTCGTTGGCGTAGATGTTTCCGCGCACGGCTTCCACGACCACTTTGCGGGTGTTGCGCTGCATTTCCTCTGCACTGAATTCTTCGTTTCCGAATTGCAGCTTGGCCGCTGAAATCCAAATCCATCCACCGAAAATCACGGCGATGGCAAAGACCAAGGCCGAACGAACGAGCATGATTTTGCGCACGCTCCAGGGTTTGCGTGTTTTAGTCTCGCTCATTCTTGCGTTCAATTTTGATGGGGGGAGTGGTGAGGTCCTTCAATCCTGTGGGAGCGACTTTTTTCACCACTTCACTTCGCTTGGAGGCATTCGTGACCGAACTCTCCAAGCTGATTTTTTCAGCGTGCAATTCCTTCAATTCGGCGCTCAAATCGCGCTTGGTTCGAATGGCTTTTGTGGTGTGGTGAGAATGGTAGATGTAGAAAATCAATAAGGCAAAACCGAACACAAAAAGCCCCAGCCAAGCTCGAGCAGGTGGCAGGGATTGCCACGATTCTGAAGTCTCCATTTGAGGCTCTTCAGCAGGGTGAAAGGGATCGGTATTTAGTTCGTTTTCTTCCATGCGTTTCGTATGCCAACGCGCATTTTGGCGCTTCGGGCTCGGTTGTTTTGTGCGATTTCCTCTTCAGTGGGCAAAGTGGGCTTAGAGCGTTGATTTTTAAAGGGTTCCTCGCTCCATCCATACAGGTTTGTATGGCGAATTCCCTCCAGATTTCCGCTGTTTAGGTAGTTTTTTACCAGGCGATCTTCCAAGGAATGGTAGCTGATCATGACCAAGCGACCACCCTGGCGAATCAGGTGCTCAGAATCGAGTAAAACTTGCTCCAGCGCCTCCATTTCTTTGTTCACTTCAATGCGAAGGGCTTGGAAGAGAGGGCTGTAAAATTTGGCCGGGTGCAACTTGGGTGTGCAGGGCTCGATGGCTTGTTTGAAATCGGCTATGCTCTTTATCGATTTGTTCTTGCGGAATTGAGCCACCTCTCGGGCCAATCGTTTGGCGTTGGGCATTTCTCCCCATTGCTTGAAAACCCTTGTCAATTCTTCTTCGCTATATTGGTTGACTAGGTCTGCTGCAGAGAAATCAGCATCCTGATCCATGCGCATGTCTAAGGGGCCGTCAAAGCGATGGGCAAATCCGCGGTGATCCACATCGATTTGGTGGGAGGAAATACCCAAGTCCCCCAAGATTCCGTCAACGGGAACGACATTCAAGTATTCCAAGATGAACTAGATAACGTATCGCAGTCTCTGGTCGACCTTACTGCGATGGTTTCTGCTTCGATGACAAAAGCAACTACTGCAATTCTTTCATGCGACTTAAAACTTGCTGAAGAAGTGATCGCAACC
>JALRLA010000052.1 GCA_023254645.1 Bacteroidia bacterium | reverse complement strand
TAGGGCGAGCCTGGGCCGAAAGCGAGGCAACTCTTGGTTTTCGTCGTTACTTGAAAGAGAGGGGAGAAAGAGATCAAGACTTTGCTGCGAGTGTTGCAGCGAATGACTTCCCCGTTCATCATTCCATTGTTCAAGATTGGTGCAAGTCCCTCTCCAAAGGTGCATGTGTGCGCATGTGCGCAGGTGTGTGTGTTGGCGTCACGAGAGCGTTGCATATATATTTTGTAGTATGCACATGGCGTGAGTATTACGCGGCTGTTGATGAAATACGGTCTCCTTTTGCGGGCCTTTACGACCCGGGTGCCCGGTTGGGTCTCAGCGCGGCAAGTTTGATTTCCAGCTCGGCTCATTTTCCTGCCTGTGCGTACAAAGCCAATTTGGACAATACTTGGGCTTTGATGGAAGCCTTTGATCATCCTGAAAAGGCATTTCCTAGCATTCACATTGCGGGCACCAACGGCAAAGGCTCTGTAAGCTCTGGTATGTGTGCCATGCTCGCCGAGGCTGGATACAAAGTGGGACTCTATACGTCTCCTCATCTTTTGGATTTTCGTGAACGAATTCAAATCAATGGTGTTTGCATTCCTGAATGTTCAGTGATCGATTTCTACCACCGGGTTTCACCGCTGCTCGACGAATTGACTCCCTCCTTTTTTGAGATCACGGTGGCCATGGCCTTCGACTATTTTAGACAGGAAAAAGTCGATGTAGCCGTTATCGAAGTGGGTTTAGGCGGTCGATTGGATAGTACCAATGTGGTGAATTCCATCTTGGGTGCCATTGTTAGCATTGGTCACGACCATATGGACCTCTTGGGCGATACCTTGGAAAAGGTGGCCCTTGAAAAAGCCGGCATTGCCAAGAATGACTTGCCCATGGTTTTGGGTCGCAACGGCAATGAAACCGATGCCGTCTTGATGGAAGAAACTCAGCGTTTAGGTGCGAATAGCATCTGGGCTGAACCCGCTCCTTCTTTATGGGTGGAAGCCTTTGCGCTAAAAGGTACTTATCAAGTTCACAATGCATCGATCTTGTACAGTTTGTGGAAACGCCTGCCCGAACCCTTTAATGTGAGTGAGGAGCAAGCCTTAGTGGGCTTAGCAAACGTTCGCAAATGGAGCCAGATTAGAGGAAGATGGGAAGTTCTTCAAGAACAAGATCCCTTTGTTGTCTGTGATACCGGCCACAATGCCGAAGCTTTGCAGCATACGTTGGCTCAGTTCCTATCTCACTCTCCTGTAGAAAACTGCCATTTTGTATGGGGGGTGGTTGGGGATAAAGACCTGAATAAGGTTTTGTCCATGCTTCCTTCCCGAGCCCATTATTATTGGTGTTGCCCCAGCATTCCCCGGGGGCTGCCGGCCTCTGAATTGCAAATCAAAGCCGCCGAGCTGGGATTGAGCGGCCAGGTATTCCCTTCTGTCGCTGAGGCCTATCAGGCGGCAGTATCTCAAGCTTCGACAGGAGAAGCCCTCTACATTGGAGGTTCTACCTTCGTGGTCGCCGATTTACTGGCTCATTTGAAGGAATAACACTCTTAGATAAAACCGTTTTCGCTGAAGATTTAGCGTAAGCAGAGATATAAAAAAAGGCCCCGAGCAATCGGGGCCTTTTTCATGATTTCAAAATGAAATTAGCGTACGCCATTCATCATGACAAGCAAACGCTTGCTCAAGACGAACAGGAATACGGCAGATGCTCCAGCCATGAATACGAACAACATGAAGAAGTCGTATAAGGTCAAGATGGTGAAGCCCAAGAAGGTTTTGGGGTTGTCGATCAAATTCTGCTCAACCGCCAATTTGGTTTCCGCTTTTACCGCCTCGTCTTCAATGCCGGAAAGGTTAACCTTTTCCAAAGGAATGACTTTCTGACCTTCGATAGCAGCGGCCTCTTCAGAGTTGAAGTTTTCGGGTAACAGGGTGACCGTATTTCCTTTACTGGCCATATCGGCTTGCATGCTCTCCAAGGCTTGAACGCTGACAACAGGCTCTGGGTACAAGGCACTCAAGGTACCTGCGAACTTGTTGGCGGCTGCAGTTGACAAGAACCATACGCCCATCAACAAAGAAGCAAATTTTACAGGAGCCAGTTTGTTCACCATTGACAAACCAATGGGAGACAAACACAATTCACCGAAGGTGTGAATGGTGTACAAACTTACCAGCCACATCATGCTCACTTTTACACCAGGCTCCAAGCCTTTTACGCCCAAGGCGATGACCAAATAGCCCAAAGCCAACAAGAACAAACCCAAAGACTGCTTGAAGGGAGAAGCTGGCTCCATATTGCGCTTGCCCAACCAACCCCAGATCCAAACGAATATGGGAGCAAAGATGACAATGGCCACCGCGTTGATGCTCTGGAAATAAGAAGTTGGAACGATACTGCCCATGATTTCGCGATTGGTTTGTTCTTCGGCGAAATAGGTCAAAGAAGCGCCAGCCTGTTCGAAGGCGGCCCAGAAGAAAATGACAAAGAAGGCGGCTACATATATGACCCAAATGCGTTGGCGTTCTATGGCGCTCAAACTGGAATCTCCAATGATATAACCCGGCGCAGCAATGGTCAAAGAGAAGATAAAAGAACCTACCCAATCCATTTCGCCGTAGAATTTAAACCCTAACAAGGTTGCCAAGAATACACCTCCCCAAATCAACAATGACTTGGTATCAACAGGTGCGGATTCGCTGCTATTAGCTTCGCGGGCGCTGTTGGGAGCTACACCGATTTGCTCGCCCTCAGGCGTAACAATGTATTTGTTCTTCAAAGCAACGAACAAGACGATGGACAAAATCATACCCAAGCAGGCGGCCAAGAATCCCCAGCGAAAATCTTCGGGGTTTCCAGTGTCGCCCAAATATCCGCAGAGAAGAGGAGCAATGAAGGCGCCCAAGTTGATGCCCATGTAGAAGATGGTGAAAGCCGAGTCTACGCGCTTGTCACCAGCGGGGTACAACTGACCCACCATGGTAGAGATATTCGGTTTGAAAAATCCATTACCCAAGATCAACAAGCCCAAGCCCACAAACATGAGCATGGCGGCGTACGATTCTTGATAGAATGTGCCAGACAGGAACATGAAGAACTGTCCCAATGCCATGAAAATACCACCAATGATGATGGACTTGCGGTTGCCCCAGTAGCGGTCAGCCAAATATCCACCCAACAAGGGGGTCAAATAAACCAGACCGGTGTACGATCCATAAATCTCAGAACCGAGTGCCTTGTCAAAAAGCAAAGCCTTGGTCATGAACAGTACGAAAAGGGCTCGCATTCCATAGTAGCTGAAACGCTCCCACATTTCCGTAACAAATAGTACGTACAGCCCTTTAGGGTGAGACGCATTTTGGTTGTTTAGAGTAGTGTTGTCTGTCATACAATGATGATTATCCGGGCTAAAATAGAAAGAAAATTCCAAAGGATTAGACGATTATTGGCCATTCTTCTCGCTGCTGTGGGTGAATTCTTCATTCAAAGCGAGACAAATGGATTTATTTTGCAGGGATTCAACCATCTGCCTGTTGAATGAACGCGTTTTGAGCCTGCTCGTTTCCGATATTGCCCAATTGGTTTCTGCCCGTGTAGAGGGCAATGCCTCTGTGGCGATCGTGTCTGTTGCCAAGTTGGAAGAAGGCGAATCGGGATCGTTGGGTTTCTTGAGCAATCCCAAATACGAATCTTGGGTGTATCAGACCCAGTGTTCGGCCATTTTGGTGCCCGAATCCTTTCAACCTAGCCAAGCCGTATCGGCTGTATTGCTTCGTCACTCCAATCCATATTTTGCCTTTTGTCAAGTATTGACCGAGTACTTCAATCCCATTCAGCATCCAATAGGAGTTTCATCCAATGCTGATATAGCCCCTGATGTGCAAATTCTAGACGATGTGTACATTGGTTCAGGATGCACCATTGGCTCTGGCGTTGTTTTGGCTAAAGGAGTCAAAATCTACCCCGGTGTTTATGTTGGCGAAGGCGCTAGCATAGGTGCCGACACGGTCTTGTTTCCCAATGTTACCCTGTATCCCTTTACTCAGCTGGGTAAACGAGTGACCGTTCACGCCGGTTCTGTCATTGGTTCGGATGGCTTCGGATTCGCCATGGAAGGCGGGCGTTACCACAAGATTCCCCAAGTGGGCATAGTGGTTGTGGAAGACGATGTCGAAATTGGGGCCAATTGCACCATTGACCGCGCTACAATGGGCCGCACTCTGATTGAAATGGGCAGCAAGTTGGACAATTCGGTGCAAATTGGTCACAATGTGGTGATCGGCAAACACACCGTTATTGCCGCACAAGCAGGAATCGCTGGAAGTACCAAAATTGGCGAATATTCTGTCTTGGGTGGTCAAAGCGGCGTTTCTGGCCACTTGGTTGTACCCGCACAGACCCAATTGGGAGGCCAAGCGGGACTGACAAGAAATTTAGAGAAAACGGGAATGAAACTTTCGGGCACTCCTGCCCTTCCTGTTCAAGAATACCTGAGGTCATCTATAGCTATATCGCAATTGACCGATTTACAAAAACAAGTCAGAACTTTGCAAAAGGAAGTTCAAAAACTCAAAGAGAATACCCCATCAAATGACGGAGATTAATCCCAAACAAACTACGCTCAAAGCTCCTGTATCCTTGTCAGGTGTAGGCCTACATTCCGGTGTTTCGGTCACAGTTACCTTGCATCCGGCAGAAGCCCATCACTACTACAAGTTTCGTCGTACAGATTTAGAAGGTCAGCCCATCATTGAGGCTGACTGTGATTTGGTTACCGATACATCCAGGGGAACCACGTTGGAAAAGAATGGTGCCACCGTATCTACCATTGAGCATGTTTTGGCCGCATTGGTTGGTATGGAAATAGACAATGTCTTGATTGACATTGACGGTCCCGAAATGCCCATCATGGATGGAAGTTCTCAGCCGTTCGTGGATGCCATTTTGAAAACGGGTTCGGTTGAATTGGATGCCGAGCGCGAGTATTTCGAAATTCCACACAACATTCACTACAACGACGAGGAGAACAAGGTGGAAATCATCGCCATGCCCGTTGACGAGTATCGTTTGACGGTGATGGTCGATTACAACTCACCTGTTTTGGGAAGCCAGCATGCCGGCATTACCGGTTTGAAAGACTTTGCCACAGAAATAGCCCCCTGCCGTACCTTCTGCTTCTTACACGAATTGGAGCAGCTCTTGGCTCATAACCTGATCAAAGGAGGTGATTTGAACAACGCCATTGTTGTGGTAGATCGTGAGGTCAACCAGGATGAGTTGGATCGTTTGGCCCAAATCTTCAATAAACCCAACGTCATGGTCAAACAAGATGGCATTTTGAACAACTTGGATTTGCGTTATCAAAACGAACCTGCGCGTCACAAGTTGTTGGATATGATTGGAGATCTAGCCCTGGTGGGTATGCCCATCAAGGGTCAAATCATGGCGGCCAGA
>JALRLA010000424.1 GCA_023254645.1 Bacteroidia bacterium | reverse complement strand
TGTGTTCACAGATGTATTTGAATCCAATCTTGGTGGTGATGGTTTCCAACCCTTTGAGATCAGCCAAGGCCTGAATTTTATCACTGACAGAAAAACTCTTTACTACTTTTCCTGTGTAGCCCTTGTAATCGGTGAGGTATTCGATCAATAACAAAATCAAATGGTGGGAATCTACAAAGGTTCCATGCTCGTCAAAGAACCCGATTCGATCGGCATCTCCGTCGGTGGCCAAACCGCAGGTCAATTCTGGAGTATTGGCAATCAGAGTGCTCAATTCAGGTAGGTTCTTGGCAATGGGTTCTGGGGCTCTTCCCATGAAACTTGGGTTGTAGTCAGCATGCATAAATTGGGCGTTGGGTAGCATTTTTCTCACCGCCGCTTGACCTGCTCCATACATAGCATCGTAAGCCAATTGAGGGGCATTCTTCTGAAGCAGATCCATGTCAAACTGATTTTGGCAATGCTCGATGTACATGGATTCAAAATCCACATATTCTATCATTCCCTGATCCAAATAGTCTTGCAAACTGTGGGGCACAAAAACAGCTGAATCGGGTATAAGATCTTCGATTTTGCTAACCTCAGCGGGTGAGGCAGGGCCTCCGTAATGAGCTTTGATCTTGAATCCGTTGTAGGAGGGAGGGTTGTGACTTGCCGTCAGAATGATGCCGGCTCCAGCCTTCATTTTGAAGGCAGCCAGCGAAATCATCGGTGTGCTCACGAATGAGGGAGATAAACTTACCTTGATTCCTTCTGAAGCCAAGACACAGGCGGTTTCTTCGGCAAACAATTGACCGCCAAAACGGCAGTCATAGCCCAACACACAGTGCTTTTCCAAGGGTTCGGATTGCAGCCATTTCGCCGTGGCCCATGCTACGCGATTGACGTTGTTTACAGTAAACGTATCTGCGATAATGGCTCGCCAGCCGTCTGTTCCAAATTTGATCGTATCCATCTCTTTTGTTTATCCATTAAAGGCGTTTTCGCCGGTAATTTCCATTCCTAAAATGAGCAGGTGTATGTCATGGGTGCCTTCATAGGTAACCACCGATTCAAGATTCATCATGTGACGCATGATCGGGAATTCGCCTGTGATGCCCATGCCGCCCAACATTTGACGGGCCTCGCGTGCTACGTTTAACGCAATTTCAACATTGTTGCGTTTGGCCATTGAAATTTGAGCCGGTGTAGCTTCGCCCTTGTCCATGAGCTGTCCAAGTCTCCAAACAAGCAGTTGCGCTTTGGTGATTTCCGTCAGCATTTCGCTCAATTTCTTTTGCTGCAATTGGAATGCGCCAATAGGTTTGCCAAATTGCTGACGCTCAGCCGCATATCGCTTGGCAGCATCGTAACAATCCATGGCGGCACCCAATGCGCCCCAGGCAATGCCGTATCGAGCTGAATTCAAGCAGGTGAGTGGACCTTTCAGGCCTTTGACACCGGGAAGTAAATTCTCTTTGGGTACCTTCACATTCTGAAACACCAGTTCTCCGGTTGCGCTCGCGCGCAGCGACCATTTGTTGTGGGTTTCAGGAGTGGAAAACCCTTCCATTCCGCGTTCCACGATCAATCCGTGAACCACACCCTCTTCGTTTTTGGCCCATACAACGGCCACATCGGCAAAAGGAGCGTTGCTGATCCACATTTTCGCACCGTTCAGCAGATAATGATCACCTTGATCACTGAAATGGGTGGTCATTCCCGCCGGATTCGAACCATGGTCAGGCTCGGTCAAACCAAAACAGCCCAACCATTCGCCACTGGCCAATTTGGGGAGGTATTTCTTTCGTTGCTCTTCTGAACCGAATTTGTAAATCGGATACATCACCAATGATCCCTGCACGGAGGCGGTGCTGCGAATGCCGCTGTCGCAGCGCTCCAATTCTTGCATGATGATGCCGTAGGTGGTGTAGTCCATGCCACCACATCCGTATTCGGCAGGCAATTGAGGGCCAAAAGCTCCCACTGCGCCCAATTCAGACACGAT
>JALRLA010000412.1 GCA_023254645.1 Bacteroidia bacterium | reverse complement strand
TTAAGGCAAAAAAGCTTTTCAGCCAAAGCCCATCCAAGAGCAAAGGGGGTAGGCGAACACCCAAATGATCGGCGATGTCGCCAAACAGCTCGGCATAGGTCATTGTCTCAGACACGCAGATTTCCCGTGTGCTCCAGCGCTGCTTTTCATACAAGTCCAGCATGTGCCGGCACACATCTTCCACCCCTACGAAGCCGTTGGTACCGGTGGGCATGAAAGGAATTTTATTTTTTACCATGCGGTACAATTGATTGCTGCCGCTGTGCCCGTCGCCAAAACCCAAAATAATGCCGGGATTTACGCAGGAAGCTTGAAGCCCCTCTTCGACTCCGCGCCAGAGTTCCAATTCGGCTAGGTACTTGGACACGGCGTAGTCGGTGTTGTATTTGCTCTCTTTGTATTCGGTGTCTTCGCTGATGGGGGCGCTGCTTCCGGTTCGGCCAATGGCCGCGACCGAAGAGGCGAGTATCAACGGCTTTTGGGTCTTCAAACAAGCGTTGACCACATGGCGCGTTCCCAGCACGTTGGTCTCCATCAACGCATCAAAATCGGCCTTGCGAAAACTCACCTTGGCCGCGCAATGAAACACCAAATCAACTGTGGCAAAAGCCCTCTCTAGCCCTTCTCCGTCTTGCAGATCTATGTCTATCCAGGCGGGTTCGGTGCTGCTGTTTCGAAAGTTTCGAACGCGGTCAAACAAGGCCAGCGACGAGTGTTCGCGCTTGGATGCCAAAACTTCGTAGCCCTTGTTCAGCAAGGTGCAAACCAAGTGTGAGCCCAAAAAGCCTGTTGCCCCTGTGACTAATGCTCGTTGAGCCATGGTTCAAAAGTACACCGAAGGGTGTTTGCTAAAAAACCGGATTCCACACAAACGCAGTCAAAAGGCCCAATCTAAAAATTTATACCTTTACGAGATGAAACACGCCGCTTTTGTGCTTCTCGTTGGTTTGACATTCGTCGCCTGCGAAAAAGAAGAGGGACTTCTCTCAAGGAAAGAAAAGCGATCGGTTGGTGTGCCTGTTGTCGATTGGACAGACACGTTCTCTACCGATAGTTTGTATTTCAAACACACGCGAGCTTACGGCGCGGTTGTGTCAGATAGCGGCCTTCCTGTATCAGAAAGAGGCTTTGTGTATTCTCTTTTTAAAACCCCCACTTTGGAAGACACAAAGATCAAGTGCGGCGAGGGCTTAGGGCCATTTAAAGCCAAGATCAATGGTTTGGAATATGGCCAAACGTATTTTGTTCGCGCTTATGCGATCAATGAAACGGGGGTTGGATATGCCGAAGAACGACAGATAGAGGGCTTTAAGTTGGGTTTAGCAACGGTTACCGCCAATAGCACACCCATCAATGTTCGCATAGACGGCACAGCCCAAGTACGGGGCGAAGTAGTGTCAGAAAACGGGGGAAATGTAACCGATCGAGGTGTGGTTTGGTCAACCGGGTCCAACCCCACTACGCAAGATTTCAAACAAAGCAGCGGCAGCGGTTTGGGTGTCTTTGCGGCTAGTTTAACGGGTTTGAAATACAACACCCAATACCACTATAGAGCTTACGCTGTAAACGAAGCCGGTACTGCGTATAGCGATGATTATGTATTTGATGGCTACTCCCTTTTGGTTCCCACCTTGACGGTAAACAACACCCCATCGGTCATTGGCATTAGCAGCATTACCATTGATGGTGGTGTTTCTTCGGCCAATGGAGGGACGGTTACGGAACGTGGCATAGTGTGGTCGAAAAACCCCAACCCCACCACAAGCAACAACAAACAAAGCTCTGGAGCTGGATTAGGGAACTTCACGGTGAATTTGTCGGGGGTGGATTACAACTCAAAAATCTATTACCGCTCTTATGCCATTAACCAGGCCGGCACGGGGTATAGCCCTGAGTGTTCTTTTACAAGCTATAGCCTTAATCCGGCAACGGTTTCTACGGGCTCAACCCCAACGATTCAAAAAGGGTCGGCACAAATTACGGGCAGTGTCCTTGCTGGTAATGGAGGCACCGTGAGTGAGCGGGGAGTCGTATGGTCAACAAGCCCAAACCCAACCACCAGTGGGAACAAAAGGGCATCGGGCAGTGGGTTAGGAGACTTTACGGTCAACTTGACGGTGGCGAACAATACAAAATTTTATTACCGAGCCTACGCCATCAATGAAGCAGGAACGGCTTATGGAACGGAGTATTCGTTTAACAGCTTTGAGTGCAAGGCGCCTTCAGTAACGACATATTCTGGAGCGAACTATACATACAAATGGACAAACGGCAGTGGCGATGTATACGAGGTAACAATTGAAGGAAGGGTAAATAGCTCGGGTACAGAAGCTATAAAAAGTTTGAACATGTGGCACACTTATGACAACCCGCCAACAGGCAGTGGTTTTGGGGTTCCTATGTCGAATTACAATAGCGCAACGGGCGACTTTTACGTTACTTGGTTGCAAGTAGCAAGGCCGAGTTTTAACCCTTCCGGAAAGTGGTATTTTCAAGCATCAGCTACCAATGGGTGTGACGCAGTTGGTAACGGTAGTGTTCAGTCGTACACGTTGCCGTAATTATTAAACTCAACAACAGAACCAAAGAAAACAGCAACAGTTTAAATTTAAGGTATGAACAAGTTTATATTGGCCTTAGGCACGACCCTTCTTCTTTTTTCTTGCGAAAAAGAAGAGGGACTACTCTCGAAGAAAGCAAAAAAAGGAACAGGCATCCCGGTGGTGGAATGGGTTGACACCCTAAACACAGATAGCTTGTACTACAATAAAGCGTATGCTCAAGCGGTTGTTGTTGCCGATAGTGGCCTCCCTGTGAGCGAACGGGGGTTCGTGATTTCTACAGCTGAAGCACCCAGCATTGACGACCCCAAAACCCAATGCGGCCAAGGCCTAGGCGTGTTTCAGGCCTTCGTTACAAACTTGGACTATGGGCAGACCTACCATCTCCGTGCTTATGCGATCAACGAGCTTGGGGTCGGCTATAGCGAAGAAATTTCATTTGAAAGCTACAAACTAGACTTGCCTACGGTCACGGCCAATAGCGCAGTTTCCAACATTAAAATAGACGCGACCGCAGAAGTGTCTGGCGAGGTTGTTTCGTCAAACGGAGGGACCGTCACCGAGCGAGGGGTGGTTTGGTCAAGTAGCCCCAACCCAACCGTTAACGATAACAAAAAAAGCAAGGGTTCTGGCTTGGGGAACTTTAGCGTTGTCCTGACTGGGCTTAAGTACAGTACAAAGTATTACTACCGCGCCTACGCCATCAATGAAGCCGGAACCGCGTACAGCGACGAGTATTCATTTGACAGTTATGCGCTACAGTTGGCATCTGTGAGTGTTGGAAGCGCCCCAACGGTCATTTCACAGGGCGGGGCACAAATTACTGGAAATGTAACCTCTGCCAATGGCGGTACGGTTAGCGATCGAGGCATTGTGTGGTCAACGAGCCCCAACCCAACAACAAGCAACAACAAAGTGAGTAAAGGCAGTGGCCTTGGAGGGTACTCCGCTAGTCTTACGGGATTGAACAACAACACGAAGTACTATTATCGGGCCTATGCCACCAATCAAGCCGGAACCGCTTACAGTTCGGAATTTTCGTTCAATAGCTATCAGCTGAATCTACCTTCAGTTACGGCCAACGCTTCACCATCTAGCATAGACGCGAACTCCGCGCAAATTTCCGGCAATGTAACCTCTGCCAATGGGGGTACAGTTAGCGATCGAGGCATCGTGTGGTCGACGAGCCCCAACCCAACAACAAGCAACAACAAAGCCAGTAGCGGAAACGGAGTTGGTAGCTTCAATGCCACTTTGTCTGGTTTAAGCATCAATACGAAGTACTATTATCGGGCCTATGCCACCAACGAGGCGGGTACTGCATACAGTTCGGAATATTCGTTCAATAGCAAAACGGTGAACCTTCCCTCTGTTTCTGTAAGCGGTAGCCCTAGTAGCGTGGGGTCTGGGTCGGCTCAAATTTCTGGGAATGTAACTTCTGCCAATGGCGGTACAATTAGTGAACGCGGCATCGTGTGGTCGACAAGCCCCAACCCAACAACGAGCAACAACAAAGTGAGCAGCGGTAGTGGAACCGGCACCTTTGCAGGAAACCTATCGGGATTGAACAACTTTACAAAATACTATTATCGGGCCTATGCCATCAACGAGGCAGGCACCGCCTATAGTTCTGAATACTCGTTTAACAGTTACGAACCCCCATGCACGATCAATCAAGGCACAACGGGGTCGACCTACTCCATACAGATCACGTCAAAAAGCTCTTTTCAGCCAGGGGAGTCAATCAAGGTAACCATGTACAGTTCTATATATTCATTTGGTCAGGCGTCTTCTGTGAAACTATACAACGGCGACAACCTCGTTCATACATTTGGAAGTTGGTTGGTTTTTGACAGCAACAACAGCCGGCAGTTTTCTCTGCCTAGTTCACTGTCTACCTCCAACTGCTACAACATACGGGTCTATAAAGGAAGTGATGTGTATGTATCCCAAAAATTCACCGTTAAACCCTAAACTATTAAAATGAAACAACCGAATACGATCAGATTCATTGCTCTTTTGGCACTAGGGTTGTCAAGCTCGGCATTGTCGGCCCAAGAAGCCGAAGAACCAAGCGGCCAAATCTTGAAAAACGAGATTCAGGATGAGCTCAACAGCAAAGGCCTCAACTGGGAACAGTTAGAAATGCGATACACACAAATTGAAGCTATATCAGAAGCGGTTTATAGCCAAGAATTGACCGTAGAGCAAGAAAGATTGAAGGGCCTCATGGCTTCAAAAGAGACATTGAAAGCCGAGGTCAATGATGCAAGAAACCAATGTGGCGCCATGTGGAACAAAAAAGAACAGCAGCGCAGAGCGAGGGGGTTGGTTGTTGGTTTGGCCACGACGAACTTAGGCTTCGTTGAACGAGGGCCTGTGCTGTCGGCGATGATCAATGGAGGATTCCCGACCTGTCGGTTTGTGGCGTTTGACTTTGTAAAAGGAGTTTTTATTGGGGTTGATTCTGTTGGGAAAACGCTTACTATCACTGAAGGAATGTCGAACCACGCCCAATTGGTTTTGGCTATGGAGAAAACCCCTTGGGGCAAGAGTATAGATGCCGCAACCGAGTACGAAATTGGAAAAGCGCTGGATCGTATTTTTTATAACCCCAATGACAACGTTTTGAATGCCAGGTTTGAGGAAAAACAATATCGATTGAGCGTTGTGGATCAAGAAATAGAAGAGACAAGGTTGGCCATCCAAGCGCTGCAAGCAGCCCAATCACAACTAAACGGCAAGCTTTGGAACGACCGTGTTAAAGACTCGTCACTTATTTTTTGGAGAAGAAACTACCTTGAAGAGACTCTCGGTGAAATCGCTCAAATTGACAGCGCAAATGAAGCTGAACAAGAAAAGTACAAAAAGGAAGAAGCCGCATACAACGCGGAACTTAAAAAGTACAAATCAAAAATAGCCTCTTTTGGTTCTCTCAAAGTAAGCAAATCAAGAGCTAGTTCTTTAGCCAGTTTTGCCTCTCGGTATATATACGGGTCTTCCTCTATTTTTGATCAGTATACATATTTTACTGAACTGACCGAAAGCAGTGAATATGGTTCTTGTTTGACGGCGTTTGGGTTTGATTGGGACCAGGGGTACGGCTTGTTGGGTAGTTATGTGGTTATTTTGTACAAAGGCAAACCCGTATACGCCCAAGAGTGGAGCTCCTATAACAGGATTACAGGCTATAATCTTTCTCTTGCCATTGCGGCTTATGAAGCAACCACCGAGTTGAGTTGCCCAGTGCCCCCCGATGAGCCATACGATGCAGAACTTTTGGGGTATCCCCGCTTGGTTTCGACACCTGACTTTGTCTTAAAGGTGAACAAAGCAGAGCCTGTTCAAAAGCCCATATCACGCGTAACCGAAATACAAAACCTGCTGTATGTGTCTGATGAAGAATTTGAAAGTCAACATTCCCTTCTTTCAGAAAGCGCGTACAACCCCATTGCGCGCCATCAATTGTTGGGAATAGAGCCATCAACCACAGCTTTTCAATCTTCAAACATCAACAAGGCCTTTACTGACATGGCTCGGCATTCTGCACTGGCAAGAATTGATTCGTTGTTGGGGTATGGGGACCAAGGTCAACTCAAGACTACCATAAAATTCTTTGGTGTAGGTAAGGCAAATGATCTTTCTTTTGAGACGCATATTTCTTCGTCGTCCATGAATATCGTTGATACAACCTCAATGATCAGCACAGACAATCGCGTGTTTGTTCGCAAGGATTTCACGGTAACTCCATTTGAGCAAACACTCACCCACAAATGGACAACCACAAACCTTCATGTTTACTCTGATCATTCGGGCCTGTATTCAGATTGTCAAGATGCGAAAGCCATGGCTCTTGTTCGGCTTGGCATTGGGTCTTCTGAGATGCCCTACGGGGAGTTTGATTGGTCAATTAAGCAAACAATTGTAGGGGGCGACACCAGCATCGAAGTGTTATTGGTGAATCACGAGCCAACCGTAAGAGGAAGAGGAAAGGCGTTTGTTCCAGGGTTTTCAACCCATACTTCGTCTTTTAAATCAAAAGGTGGGGCGATTCGTTCAATCAACGCCTTGACTTGGATAGGTGCCGCGGCATGTGCGGTGCTCGCAGAACAATTTTACCAAAACCACCTATCGGCAACCACCCTATCAGACATCGATGCGAATTACAACCAATACGACCAATTTAGAACCTTGGGTCTTGGGCTTGGTGGGTTGGGCGCACTGTTGACGACTTCAGACCAACTAGTGGGCTCAAAAAAGAGAAAGAAAAATGCCCAATCGAAAAATCAAGCGGGTTTGTATTTGAGTTTGTGATACGGGTTCAAAAATTGATACCCGGGGGGTGGGTATCTAATAATAGCCGTAGATTTGGTTCGCGATGAACACCATGAAGCGTTTGGCAATCGTTAACGGACCCAATTTAAATTTGCTAGGAAGCAGAGAGCCTCATCTTTATGGTGGTCAATCTATAGAGGAACTGTTGTCAAGTTTAACTTCGCGATTCCCAGAGGCAGATCTTGTGCATTACCAAAGCAACATCGAAGGAGAATTGATTGATTTCATGCAACAATTTGCCGGCGATGGAATTGTTTTAAATGCTGGGGGTTATTCCCACACTTCAGTGGCAATAGCAGATTGCGTCAAGGCGATTGCTGTTCCGGTCATTTCTGTACATATCACGAACATTTACGCGCGTGAAGAAGCACGGCACCATGACCTAATCTCGGCCTACAGCATGGGTCAAATTACTGGCTTGGGTACAGAGGGGTATGGGTTGGCCGTTCAGCGCCTTTTGAGCCTCTAAACGACCAACTCGTAACTCAAGACTCGCGTTTGTAGATAGACTGGTATACCACTGCGAAAATCAGTGTAATTAAACCATTGGCTATTACAAACAAAGGGGTTGTGAACCCAATTGTGGCGAACAGTAAGTTTACTGCTATGACCAGCCCTACAAAAAGCATGGCGACCAAGCGCAAGTTCACGCTGTGTCTTCCATTTTCGTGAGATACCGCTAGAGCTAAAACCCAAGATATGGCAGAGGGTATTCCCGAGCCAATGATCAGCGTTTGAAGGGAGTCACCCGAGTAGAGAACACTGTTTAAATAGGTGAACAAGGCCGAAAAGGCGAGGGCCAACAAAAGAGAGACAGGGTTGATTTTCATGGTTGAGTTATTTGCAAATGTATTTGGCAAGAGTTTTCTGCAATCCAACGACATCGATCCCTCTTTTTAATTCTTGTTTGAACGGAGTTGCCACACCCGACACCCAAATTTCGAGCTCGCAATCACCGTCAAAAGTTCCGGCTGTCTCAACTAAAAAATGTGTGATGGCTCTGTATGGCAAAGAGTGATACTCTTTTTTTGACCCCGTCATGCCTTGTATATCTTGCATGATCAATCGACGATTGGTAAACACCCATTTGTCTCTCCAGAGCTTGAATGCAGCTTCTATTTGTTCCCCTTCGCAAAGAACGGGTCCAAATTCTTTTTCCAGTTCTTCGGGCTTCAGCTCAGAGGCGTTGCCCATCAAGTTTGATAATAGTCCCATGATTTAACCTACTGGTGGTGGAGGAGGAGGAGGTGGTGTGGCACCAAACATTGAGCTAACTTCAGGCATTTCTGCCGCTTTGACCCAATTGGCCATGCCGGCCTTCCATACAAAAGACTCAGGAGTCAATTGCCCATTTTGGATCATTTGCTGCAGTTGTTGGGCTCCAAAGGGCCCAGCGTTTTGACCGTTGACTGTCACATGAACTTGAAGCGTAGGTGGTGGTGGTGGTTGGTTCATACCCGCATTCACTTGTTGGCCCATTTGGTTCATCATTTGACCCATTTGACCACCCATGGCACCGCCCATCGCCATACCGGTCATCATTCCGGCTACATTCATGCCGCCACCACCGCCGCCGCCCATGTCACCCATGGCACCAAGGCTATCTGCCGCCGTTTTCAATACTTCAGTTTGTTGGTTCAAGGCATGAGCGCCCATGAAGTTGGTTTCGGTTTGCAACTTTTGAGCACGTTGCCCTTCTTCCCTTTGAATTCTCAGCGATTCTTCTATGTTTTCGGCTTGAATTCGTTGAGTGTCTTGTAGGTTTTTGATGTTTACATCCGTTTGGGCCACAGTTGATTTCGTGGCCTGTTCTTGCGTAACCTTTAGAAGGGAACGATAACCATCGCTTTCTTTATCTGCTTCTATGCTGGAAAGGTCCAAGCCTTTCATGTTTACCCCGAAGTCGTCAAACAAACGAGGTTTCAAATATTGGGCAACAGCGTCGTTGATGTCCATGATTTTCTTTTCCATTTGCATCACGGGCATGTTTTTTTCTTCGGGAATGTTTGTAATGACTCCCTTCACATACTTGATAACCGCATC
>JALRLA010000333.1 GCA_023254645.1 Bacteroidia bacterium | reverse complement strand
CTTTTCAAGGCATAGACCCCGAGCAGCTGGCCTTTACCCGCAACACCACCGAAGCCTTAAACATCGTCATCATGGGTTACCCCTGGAAGGCCGGAGACGAGGTGATTTTGGGCGATCAAGATTACGGCAGCATGGTCGAAGCTTTTGAGCAAGTTTCCCGTCGTCACGGGGTGATTTTGCGCTATGCCCAGGTACCCATGCACCCCAAAAATGCCCAACAAACCGCCTCGGCCTACCTGGATTTGATTACGCCGAATACCAAAATGCTTCACTTGACGCATTTGATTAATCTAAACGGTCAATTGATTGACGGGGAATCGATAGCAAAAAAGGCAAAAGAGAGGAATTCCAACATTTTTACGGTCTTAGATGCCGCCCACAGCATCGCCCACCATACCCAAACCTTGCAAGAAATGCCCCACTGCGATGCCGTGGGCGGCAGCCTCCACAAATGGCTTTGCAACCCCTTGGGTGTAGGTTTCTTGCACCTCAAACTGGCCGCCATTCCCTTGCTTTGGCCCCTGATGGGTGATGTGCAGCAACCCGAAACCAACATTCGCCGATTTGAACACCAAGGAACTCGACCCATCAACAGCCTCATGAGTTTGAGCAGCGCCATCGCTTTTCACGAAGCCTTGGGTTCTCAAGCCAAGAAAGACCGCTTGGTGTATTTGAAGCATTGCATAGTAGGCAATGTGGAGGTCTTGGGCGAGAATTACGACAAGAACCAGCATGCCTTTTTGTTTGATCTGAACTCATTGCCGCATTTAAACATCAACTGCCCTTGGCAGAACCCTGAGCAGGGTGGGGCTTTGATCAACATCTCCATCAACGGCATGAGCCCATCTGAGTTGGCGGCCGAATTGAAGGAGTTGGGAATCTTTACCGTAGCCATCGATCATCCCGTTGTAAAAGGGGTTCGCATCACTCCGCACTTGAGCAATACGCTGGAAGATTGTTTGGCCTTGAACCGTGCCTTGTTGAGGGTGTACAACCAGCACTTTCA
>JALRLA010000075.1 GCA_023254645.1 Bacteroidia bacterium | reverse complement strand
GTGGAATTCGTTCTGCGTACGCACCTCGTTTTCGATGTTGTGGTTCAAGCAATCGAACAAACAGCTCGAATTTTTGATATAGTACAATCCCACGAGAGCCAAATTGGAATGGGGGATTTGGGGCTTTTCCACTACGCGTTTGATGTTGCCAGCTTCGTGCAATTCAGCTACTC
This sequence comes from Bacteroidia bacterium, assembly GCA_023254645.1. Taxonomy (GTDB): domain Bacteria; phylum Bacteroidota; class Bacteroidia; order NS11-12g; family UBA955; genus JALRLA01. The sequence goes on along the minus strand of JALRLA010000075.1, from coordinate 8,785 downwards.
CAAACAAGCGGGGATCTTCTACTTTTTTCACGCCCAAGGCGTTTTCTCCTTTGGCGATGACCTCGGCCAAATCGGCCTCAAAAATGGTATCACCCAAAACAATGAGGGCGGGTTCGTCATCAGCAAAATGTTCGCGAGCCAACCAAATCGCATGGCCATTCCCTTTGGAGGTTGTCTGAATCACGTAATGGCTCTTGACCATGGGGTACTGAGCCGAAATGTAGCTTTCGATGCGATCGCCTAAATACCCTACAATGAACACATATTCCTTGACTCCGGCGCTGGCCAAAGAGTCCATAATGTGCCCCAAAATGGGTTTTCCGGCAACCGGGATCAGGGATTTCGGCTGGGTTTGGGAGTGGGGCCTGAGGCGGCTTCCCATACCCGCCAATGGGATGATGGCCTTCATGTTCAAACAAAGGTAGTCAATCGATGCCATCGCAGCACCAGGCAGGATTCTCCCTCCTGGGCCGCTCGATGAGAAGATCGGCGAAGGCCGACCAAACCCAAGATTCCCCGCTCGTCGCAGAGCACAGGAACCTGCCCGCGCAGGCGGCGAGGAATTCCCGATTCCCCTAGCCAATCCGAAACCTTCTTTTGTCCGTTCATGCCCCAGCCCTGCATGCGATCGCCCTGTTCCCAAACTCGCAGCAACAAGGGCCCTTTGCCCGAAAAACACCAGGCATTCTTTTGACCTGAATAGAGCTCCTGGCTCAGCGAAAAGTGGTAGTCACCCCATTCTACTGATGAGCCCGCATCTAGGCCAAGCGAGGGTAGAGAATCCAATTCTGGACCGGCCAGCAACCAGCCATTTTGGGTACGTTCGAGGTTCCAACTTCCACGCCCTTTCCAGCGCGCTCCGCTCCGCTCCACGCGCCCCATCTCCCCTACCTGAGCTTTATTGAAACCCAAACGCTCCAGATGACGGGCGTCGGGCAGTTCAGACATGAACAGACCAGGGCCCAAAGCACGCTGCTGCCAATCATCGCCCCATATCTGCTGCCAATCTCGTTGGTGTTCAGCCTCAGCGTGTTGAGCCCGCTCTGCTAGTTCAGAAAAATCGGCTCTCAATTGGTTCCAGGCCTCGGGGTCAGCGGCATGAAAAGCCTGGAGCTGATGCCTGATTCGGTTTCGTGAATAATAGTCAGAGGCATTCGAAGAGTCTTCCCTCCAAACCAAGTCCTGCCCTTCGGCAAAAGCCTGAATCTCTGCCTTACTAACCGACCAAAGGGGCCGAATCAAGGATGCGTTTTCAAGGGGTAAGCCCCGAAAAGCCGTGGCATGCGATCCGCGCATCAGGTAGAGAAAGAAATGCTCGAAGTTGTCATCGGCATGGTGCGCCGTCGCCAAGCGCGGCAGCTCTCTGTGGTCCTGCAATTCCCGAAAAAAGGCATAGCGCAAATGACGTGCGGCCTCTTGAATCGACAAACCATTTTGCTGCGCAAAGGCTCGGGTATCGCAGCGGCGAACATGCAATTTGACGCCCCATTGGGCCGCCAGTTGCCGGACAAAGGCTTCATCCCCATCGCTCTCTTCCCCCCGCAAACCAAAGTTCACATGGGCCCACTCGCAAGGCCAGTTCAAGGCCCGAAAAGTGGCGGCCAGGGCTACAGAATCCAATCCGCCGGAGATGGCCAATAAAGTCGGTTGTCGGGACAAATCCCAACCCCGTCGTAGGGCCCATTCTTGAACAGATTTTAACATTAACTTGCAGGGATTTTCAGTAGCCTTGTTGCGAAAAGTACAAATATACCTGCCAATTGTTCTTGCATTTTTTGCAGAATGGGGACCTTTGATGGGCCAACCCATTCAATTGCAGGCCCGTCGCATGAAGTCGCTGGCCAAACCCACGGGAAATGTGCAACTTTTGGAAGGCAATGTAAGATTCACACAATCTGGATCAACCGTCACCTGCGACCAAGCCGAATACGATCCTGCAACTGAGACACTATTAGGAATTGGACATGTTCGAATCGTCAACAACGAGGGAACCACAGTCACGGGATTGAATTTATTCTATGACAATCGAGAGCACATAGCCAAAGTTTCAGGTCAAGTTGAACTGCGCGATGGGAGCATGACTCTGACCTCCCCTTGGCTCAAATACAATACTTTAAGCAAAGAAGGTTGGTACGGAAGCGGGGCCACCATTTTGGATCGGGGATCTACTTTGAAGAGCCGAAGTGGTCGTTTTAATGCCCGTTCTAAGACTTTGTTCTTTCGTTACAACGTCAGCCTGGAAACACCTGATTACTCGCTGTTCACCGATACTTTGGAATACCAAACCGATAGCAAGGTGGCCCGATTGTACACATATACCCAACTGGAACAAGACAGTTCCTTGCTTTTTTTCAACCGCGGCTGGTACAGCAACGCCGATCACTACGGTGAGTTTTACGATCAGGTTCAGCTCGTTGATCCGCACAACTTGCTGGTCTGCGATACCTTGTATTTTCACCGAAATAGCAAGCAGGGCACAGCCTTGGGCCACGTTTGGATGCTCGACCGGACCAATGACTGGGTCTTGTTTGCCTCAGGCGCTGATTACGCTGAAGACGGGGGAAGCAAATTTTGGGGGCGCCCCTTGGGCCGACAACTGGATAGCGCTGAACCCTTCGATCTTCGTTCTGATAGCATCTTTTATCGCAATGACAGCTTTGCCCATAGGTGGTTTAAGGCAACAGGAAATGTGCTTTTTCAGAGAGCCCAGGTTTCAGGCAGAAGCCATGTCTTGGAATACAGCAGCGTCGATTCGGCCTTTCGATTGAGTGAAGATCCGGTCTTGTACGACTCGGCTTCCCGCTTATCGGGCGAGCACATTGATTTGTTCATGAACGGGCAACGCATCGAGCGAGTGGCCCAATACAACGAGGCCTTTGTGGTGATGCACGATGGGCAAGACCCTTTCAATGGATTGCCTTTGTACAGCCAAATCAAAGCCGATAGCATGAACCATTACTTCCGCGAGGGGAAACTGCATTCCATGACGGCCTACCGCGAAAGCCAATCGCTGTACTACTTGAAAAGCGAAGAACAAGTCGATGGGGTCAATTCGGTCAGCAGCCGAGACATGCGCTTTGCCATGCTCGATGGCAAAATCGACAAGGTCTACTTTTACGGGGAACCCAAAGGCACAGTCTACCCTCCCGATGAATTGCCCAGCGCCGAATCTCGCTTGCCGGGTTTTGTCTGGGATCCGGAGCGCAAACCTACGGCCGAGGCCTTTGCCTTGCCTTTTGAAGCATACTACCGCACTCCGAAACGCACACCCAGTCGTTTTCAGTTTCGCGATACCCTTGACGAGTTACAGCGAGAGTGGGGCTCGCCAAGCTCATGAAATCACTCGCCAACGCCATGAAGAAATTGGCCCTTTTAACCCTGATTGCCTCAACCTCACAGCTGCAAGCCCAAATATTGGGCCTTGTGTTGGATACTGCTCGCAACCCGATTGCCGGGGTGCAGCTGTTTGAACGCAGTGGCCACGCGATGGGCATTTCGGGCCCCGACGGGTACTTCCGCTTGCAGCTGAGGCCCGGTGCCTACCAAGTGGTGTTCAGCCATAGCGAGTATTACGAGACGGAGCTGCCCTTGTTGATACGGGCCGAGAAATCTGATACCCTTCTGGTTTTGATGGAGCCCAAAAGCGAGTCGATGGAGGCTGTTACGATCAGTACCAAATGGAAAGACCCAGGGCCGCTGATGATGCAAAAAGCCATTGCCCGACGCGAAATCTGGGCCGAACGCATGCCCCCTTTTTCAGCTGAGCTGTACATTAAGGCTTTTGAATATTACAACAACGGCCGAAACACAGAATCCCAATCCAAGATGGATAGCAGCGAACTGCCGGCTTGGAAACAAGCCGTGAGCGCAGCCAAAGCCGACAGTGCCGCCCAAATCGACAGCAGTTCCAAGGCCGAGCGCATCGCCGGCAGCATGGTCGAAAAGCGCCTGCATTTGGATTGGGCCCCCGGCAATCGCATCAAAGAATCGGTTTCGGGGTACCGCCAACGCGGCAGCCGTTTTGGTTTGTTTTACCTCAGCAGCACCGAGGCCGACTTCAACCCTTACCAGAACTTGATGGAGGTGCCAAGACTGTGCCCCTTGCCCTTGATGTCGCCCCTGTCTAACAACGCCTTGTTGGCCTACCGTTTTCGCTTTGCCGGTGCTTACACCGATCAGCAAGGCCAGCGCATTTTGCGCATCAAAATGAACACCCGTCAGACGGCCAATTCCACCTTCAACGGGGAATTGCATATCGTCGATACAGCCTTTTACATCAAAGAGGCCCACTACAGCATCCCCTCGCATCTGCTGGGCAATTACAGCAGCATGGACATTGATTTGTACTACCGATTGGATGCCGATTCCAACTTGCTGCTCGATTCCCAACGCTTTGTCTACAGCACCAAAGTGGCCGGTGGCTCTTTCAAGGGGCAGACCGCGGTTGATTACCGCAAAGTGCAAGCACCCGTGCAATTTGACCGCAAGCATTTTGGGTTGGAGTTGAGCCGCACCGAACAAGAGGCCTACGACAAGGACAGCTCTTGGTGGATACAGGAGCGCAGCCAACCTTTGAGCAATCTGGAGTCCCTCTTTCTCACCCAGGAAGACAGTTTGGAACGCCTGCGCAACTCAGACACCTATTTGGATAGCATCGAAGCAAACATCAACCGGGTAACCTGGCAGTCTTTGCTGCTCTGGGGCCAGGACCACAAAGACCGGAGAAAGGGCTTGGAGTGGTCCTTGAATCCGCTGGCGTTTGTATACCAACCCTGGTGGCCCGGCGGTTCCCGATTGGAGCTCTACGGCAGCGTCAAAAAGACCTTCGACAACAAGACCGATCTTCGCTTTGGCCTCAACGGCGGATACGGATTTAAGAACCAAGACCTGCGCGGCACCGCGTACATGAGCCGTCTGTACAACCCCTACAAGCGGGCATCGTATTTCGTAAATGTGGGCCGCGATTTTGGCTTGATCAATCCCAACGCCGCTTACATTGACTTCTTCAGGCGGGACAATTTCTATGTACACAACCACATCACCGCTTACCACAATCAAGAACTGGTCAACGGGTTGTTTCTGCGCGTTCAGGCCGAGTTCAGCGACCGACAAGACATCGCTTCCTACCAGTTCGATGCATACGGGGACAGCCTGTTTGAGAACAACAAACCCATCTCTTTTGCCGCTCACTCGGCCCTGTTTGCCGACATCAATTTGAGCTACACGCCTTTTCAACACTATTTGAGTGAACCCAAGCAAAAAGTCATTTTGGGTTCTCGTTGGCCCACTTTTTCGGTGAACTACCGCCGGGCCATTCCGGGTCCCTTCGGCGCCAGCATCGATTACACCTATTTGGAATACCGAGTGGAGCAAGACATCTCATTCGGACTATTGGGCTTGAGTGAACTGCGCATCAATTCAGGCTCTTTCTTGCAGCACCGAAATATCAACCTGATCGATTACCGCTACCAGCGCCGAGGAGACGAAGGGTTCTTTACCCCCCCCATGTACAATTTCCAGACCCTGGACAGCACCTTTACTACTTTCAAGCGCTTTGTAGAGTTGCACTACCGCCACCAATTTGAAGGGGCCTTGATCAACCACATTCCCTTTGTCAAAAACCTGAATATGAGCGAGAGTATAGGTTGCAACATGCTGTATGCCCCTGAACGCCGAGACATGTTCTTTTACGAAGCCTATGCCGGTATCGACAAGCGCATTCGCATTTGGCGCCAGCATTTCAAACTGGGCCTTTACTATGCCGTGGGCATGTCAAACATCTTTGAGCAACCCCGCATGGGATTCAAAATCAACTTTCAATCGTATGACCGCTACAATGGAAACTGGTAAGCCCATTCAAGATTACATCGAAGCCCTATCGGATGACAGGCGTCCAGCCTTTGAACAATTATTGGCGGTTATTCGCCAGCACATTGCCCCCGGTTTTCAAGAGGGATTTTACTACCGCATGCCCGGATGGGCCGTACCCCATAGCACCTACCCCAAGGGCTACCACTGCGACCCCAAGATTCCCCTGCCCTTTTTGAGCATAGCCAACCAGAAAGGAGCCATCACCCTGTACCACATGGGCCTGTATGCCGATGCAGAACTCATGGCCTGGTTTCAGCAAGAATACGCAGCCCGCGTACCTGGAAAACTCGACATGGGCAAAAGCTGCATTCGCTTCAAAAAACCCGAACTCATTCCCTTTGAACTCATCGGCGACTTGGTCGCCAAAGTCACCCCTGAACAATGGATATCCGTCTACGAATCAATGCTCAAGCGCTAATCTTAGTCGCGCTTTTGTGGGCACCCTTGCAGGCTGAAACCGGCAAGAAAAAAGAACCCAAGTGGCAAGAAAAACGCCACAGTTTCATGCCCCACATGGGCTTGGGAACTTTTGGCTTTGGCTCGGTGACCCAGCAAATCAGTCCCGACTACCAATGTAGTTATTACGGGTCAGAGCCAGGGGGTATAGCCACTGGATTGCAGTACGAATACAGATTGGGTCGCATGAAATACATCGGCCTACAGGCGCAGATTGTGCCCAGTACCTTGACTATGAGCCCTGAATTTGCCTCTGGCTTTTTGGGTTATGTGGGCCCCGTGGTTTGGGAGGGTTCATCGAACTTCTTGGCCCCTTCGTTCACCTACAGCCAAACCTTCGATTTGAAATGGATCGAGGCGGTAGGAAGAATCAATCTGGGCGGGTTGATGCTGGGTTCGCGCAACGGCATGCTGGCCGATTACAGCTGGTACAAAAACGCCCCAGAAGAATTCTACAGCTTTGCCCCGGCAGCCACTGAGAATATGGTCAAAAGCTTCATTCCCGTTGCCGGTTTGAGCTATGGCATTCGCTTCAAACACTTAGAGGTAACTCTGTCGCAGCAATTTAGCTTGTCAACCGCCCTGAATCCCTTCTCCTACAACGGCAGCAGCCAGCGCATGAACCTTCGCTACAGCAGCCAAACCATTCAGATTGGGTACCGCTGGGAGATTGGCATGAAAAAAGAAAATTAAACCGGTTCAGTTGAATTGGTCTTTTGTGAAATCCTCCCGTATCGAGCCAAAGAAATGGAAGTTTCATCTATTTAGATTCCAGTATATTCGAATGGAATCACCAAAATTGAAGATTTAAACCATGAAACATTTCTTACTTCTATTGTTGTTTTTCCCATTATCATCGCACGCCCAAAAGATATTTTCTGTTGAGTATCAAAACCAAGCTGATATCAAAGTCTTTGTAGTCGATTACGAGAATCAATGCGATTTAAAAGTTTTCAAAGTGGACTACTCTAATCAAGCAAGCGGCAATAGTGGTTTGTGGTATTTCGTTGATTACGCAAACCAAGCTGACAAGAAAATTTATTTCGTTGATTACCCGAATCAAAGTGACCTAAAAATTTACTTTGTTCAATACCAGAACCAAGCTGGGTGGAGAGACAAATCAAAACAACATTTGTTGTATTGAGTTCATCGAACGAATCACCAGACTGATAGATGGAATTGGTACGCAGCTCCCCCTAAAGGGTAAACTTGACTATGAATTGGGACCTATTTGATTTCGCCGCAGCCGCCATCATCATTGGAATGATGGTCTTTATCATTCGATACATCCTGCGATCCATCAAACAGCCCAAAACCCGTTGGTTGCTCATCGGCGTTACCGTTGTGCTAATTGCCCTGCTTTGGGCCGAACTAGCCGTGGGGATTTTTGAATCTCCGTTGGCGGGGTCCTGAGCTACTCCACCGTCACCGACTTCGCCAAGTTACGGGGCTGGTCGACATTGCAACCGCGCATGACGGCGATGTGGTAGCTCAAGAGCTGCAAGGGAACCGTATTGATCAAGGGGCTGAAGCCTTCCATGGTCTCGGGCACTTCAATGACATGATCCACCATACCATCCAAGTTGCGATCGCCTTCGGTTACCACAGCAATGACTTTGCCTTTGCGTGCTTTCACCTCTTGAATGTTGCTGACCACCTTTTCATAGTGCTCGCTATTGGTAGCAATCACCACCACAGGCATGTTCTCATCGATCAAGGCAATAGGACCGTGTTTCATCTCTGCCGCCGGATAACCTTCAGCATGGATGTAAGAAATCTCTTTCAACTTCAAGGCACCTTCTAAGGCCACAGGGAAGTTGTACCCACGGCCCAGGAACAAGAAGTTGTGAGCGTCTTTGTATTGCTTGGACAAGTCCACAATGGAATCGTTCAAGGCCAAAGCCTTTTCAATTTTGCTGGGAATGATTTCCAACTCAGCCAAGATCTCGGTAATGCGCGAGCTGGACAACGTGCCTTTGGCTTTGGCCATGGCCAGGGCAAGCAAGGTCAAAACCGTTACCTGAGCGGTGAAAGCCTTGGTGGAGGCTACCCCAATTTCAGGGCCGGCATGGGTATAAGCACCGGCATGGCTCAAACGAGGAATGGAACTGCCGACTACGTTGCACACACCAAATACGGTGGCGCCCTTTTGCTTGGCCAATTCCATAGCCGCCAAGGTATCGGCGGTCTCTCCACTTTGAGAGATGGCAATGATCAAGTCGTCGTTGTAAATGACGGGGTTGCGGTAGCGAAACTCAGAAGCGTATTCGACCTCAACCGGCACACGAGCCAAGTCTTCAAAAATGTATTCCGCCACCAAACCGGCATGCCAGCTGGTGCCGCAGCCTATGATCACCAAGCGCTTGATGTTGCGCAGTTTGTCTCCGTATTCCTGTACACTGCGCATCATGAATTCCCCGCTGGCTGAATCAAATCGGCCCCGGAAAGAATCGTAAAT
>JALRLA010000044.1 GCA_023254645.1 Bacteroidia bacterium | reverse complement strand
AGCGCCCTGATTCCTAGCGTCTGGGCATGCCCATCCGATTCATTCGAGCACTGGTCCTGCTGGTCGCCCTGGGCTCCATGGCACCCCTCGCCCCGGCCCTGGCCGATGTCACGGTCATCGGCGATGACGCCCTTTGGGTGGTGGCTCTGTTCACCCACCGTAGGCCCAAACGAAGCGTCAAGGTATCCCAACTCCGAGCCTGGGCTGCTGAAGCGGCGGGCATACCCGAATGGCTGTTCGAAGAGTCTTATCACATTGTGGGTGATTTAGCCGAGACCATCGCTCAAGTGCTTCCGGCTCCAATGGGCCAGGAAAACCGTTCCTTGACCCAGTGGTTCCAGTTCTTGCAAGAACTCAAAACCTGCGAAGAAGCCGAACAGAAACACAGGCTCCAAGAAGCTTGGAACAAGCTCGAGGCCATGGAGCGGTTTCTGTTGAACAAACTCATTACCGGTGGTTTTCGCATCGGCGTCTCCGATAAACTCTTGGCCCAAGCCTTGGGCCAGCACTTGAATATGCCCGCGGCTGAGGTAGCCCATCGATTGGCCGGAAATTGGGATCCTTTCAAAACCCAATGGGCCGACCTGTTCAGCGGCGATGCCTTGGCTTTTGACCGCAGCAAACCTTACCCCTTTTTCTTGGCCACCGCCATCGAAGAGGGCGAGGAAGCGGCTTTGGGCGAAGCCTCTGATTTTTTGGCGGAACTCAAATGGGACGGCATTCGCGGCCAATTGATTCTGCGTGAAGGGGAGGCTTGTTTGTGGAGCCGGGGTGAGGAGTTGATCTCCGACTCCTTCCCTGAATTGCTTCAAGACATTCAAAACTTGGGTCAAGACTGCGTGTTGGACGGAGAAATATTGGTTTGGGATCATGAGCGCCAGGCTCCGCGCTCCTTCCAAGACTTGCAGAAACGGCTGGGCCGCAAAAAGCCGGGCAAGAAAACCCTCAGCGATTACCCGGTGGCTTTCATGGCGTATGACTTGTTGGAACTCTATGGCCAAGATTTGCGCGACCAATCTCAAGGCCAGCGGCGCCAAAAATTGGAAGAGCTGCTAAATCAGCAGCAACACATCCAATTATCTGCCGCCATCACCGCAAATACTTGGGGAGAACTGGCTGAAAAGCGGGCGGCCTCGGCTGAACTGGGCGCCGAGGGGCTGATGATTAAACGCCTAGATTCGAGCTACGGCGTGGGCCGAAAAGCCGGCGCCTGGTACAAATGGAAGCGGGAGCCCGATACGGTCGACTGCGTCATGCTCTATGCCCAGCGCGGCCATGGCCGCAGGGCCAACCTGTATACTGACTTTACCCTCGGAGTCCGGCACGAAGGCAGTTTTGTGCCTTTTGCCAAGGCGTATAGCGGTTTGACCGATGCCGAATTCAAGGAGATTAATACCTGGATCAAGGCCCACACCCGAGAGAGCTTTGGGCCCGTTCGAAGTGTGGACGCCGAACTCGTGTTTGAATTGGCATTCGAGGGAATTTCCTACAGCAGCCGTCACAAAAGTGGAGTGGCGGTTCGTTTTCCGCGCCTTGTGCGCTGGCGTAAAGACAAACCCGTGTCAGAAATTGCAACACTCGACGAGTTGAAGGCCCTGATTGAGCTACGGAATTCGTAACTTGCAAGGCCCTAACGCACTATGAAAAAACGCATTATTTCTGGTCTGTTGGCTGTGATGACCTTGCTGCCCTTGAAGGCAGACGAGGGCATGTGGCCCATGACCCTGCTGTCCAAGATCCAGGACCGCATGCAAGCTCAAGGTTTGCAGTTGAGCGCCGAAGACATTTACTCCATCAACAACAGCTCGGTAAAAGACGCTGTGGTTCGCTTGATGACCAAGCAGGGTCGCATGTTCTGCTCAGGTGAGATCATTTCCAGCGAAGGTTTGTTTTTGACCAACCACCACTGCGGCTACGGAGCCATCCAGGCTTTGGCCACCCCCCAAGATAACATCTTGACCAATGGCTTTTGGGCCATGTCCAAAGAGCAAGAGCGCCCCGCCAACTTCAACATTGGCTTGTTGCGCAAGATCGAAGACGTGACTTCTCAAGTCTTGAACGGTACAGAAATCAATGGCGACGAAGCCGCTCGTACCCAAGCCATCAACGATAACATCAAGGCGACTCAAGCCGCTTTGTTGGAAGCTTTGGGCGAAGACAAAGGCAACTACTCCGTCGAAATCTCTTCCTTCTACAACGGCAACCAATACTTGGCCATGTTCTACGAAGTGTACCGCGACATTCGTTTGGTGGGTACTCCTCCCGAGAACGTTGGAAAATTTGGTGGCGAGACCGACAACTGGCGCTGGCCCCGTCACACCTGTGACTTCTCTATGTTCCGCATCTACGCGGGTGCGAACAACAAACCTGCTGATTACAGCAGCGAAAACGCTCCATTCGCTCCTGCGCACCATTTGCCTGTGAGTTTGGCTGGTGCCCAAGAGGGTGACTACGCCATGACCATCGGTTACCCCGGCCGCACGACCCGCTACACCTATTCAGAAGGCATTCGCTATTTGGGTGGAAAGGAGCGCCCCATGCGTGTTCAGGTTCGCCGCGACATCATGGACATCTACGAGTCTTACATGAAGGCCGACAAAGACATTCGCTTGATGTACGCCGACAAATTGGCGGGTATCGGTAACTATTGGAATAAGTTCAACGGCGAAGCCCACGACTTGTCCAAGCCGGGCATGTACGAGCGCCGCAAAGCCGCTGAAAAAGCCTTCGAAGAATGGGTTCGCTCAACCGGACAAGAAGCTGTGTATGGCGACGTAACCGGTTTGTTTGACGAGGCCTATGGCATCTTGAACAAAGTCGGTTTGTACCAGGTGTACTTGCAGGACGGCATTGCCAACTCCCAAGCCATGTTGCTCGCTTTGCGGGCCAGCGGTTTGGGCGCTATGCTCGCCGACAAAGCTCAGGCTGAAGCCGCCAAAACCATGGCAGGCCAAATGGCTGCGGGTGTAGACGAAGCTTTTGCTGAGTTCTATGGCCCCATCGAACAAGCCGTTTTGGAGCAGGTGTTGAAGCACATCGTTGAAGACTTGGACAACAGCTATTTGCCCCAGTCTTTGTTGGACCTGGCGACCAAATACAAGCGCGATTACAAAGCCATGGCAGCAGCCTTGTGGGCCAAGTCTGTATTCTCTAGCAAAGAGAAATACGCCGCGTTCTTGGCCAAGCCTTCGGCCAAAGCCTTGAACAAAGACTTGTTGTACGTTATTGTTCGCGACTACTACAACGCTTTGCGCGATCCCAGCGGCTTGGGCGGCATGTACGCCGATGCCAATGGCAAAATTGACCGCGCTACCCGTTTGTTCATGAGCGCCCAAATCCAAATGGCCGGCGATCAGGTTTTCGCTCCCGATGCCAACGCCACCATGCGTTTGAGCTACGGTACGATCAAGAGCTACGAAGCCCGCGACGCGGTGAGCTACAGCTACTTCACGACCTCTCGTGGTATCAATGAGAAGTTTGTTCCCGCTGATTTCGAGTTCGACGCTCCCGATGAGTTGATGAGCTTGATCAAGAACAAAGACTTCGGTCGTTATGCCGATGCCGATGGCGAGTTGCACACCTGCTTCTTGTCGAACAACGACATCACCGGCGGTAACTCGGGTAGCCCCGTTATCAACGGCAAGGGCGAGTTGATCGGCATTGCTTTTGACGGAAACTGGGAAGCCATTTCTTCCGACTTTGCTTTCTTGCCTGAGGTGCAGCGCACCATTTCAGTTGACATTCGCTACGTCATGTTCATCGTTGACAAGCTCGGCGGCGCCGGCTACTTGCTCGACGAGATGGATGTACGCTAACCATCTTTTTTGTGGGTAAACACCTGCATATCAGGGCCTATAGGTCGTCAGATGCCCCCGGGATTCTGGCCATCTATAGGCCTTTTGTTTTGGAAGGCGCGGTGACCTTTGAAATCGAGATGCCCAGCCTCGATTCCTTCACACAGCGCTTGGATTCGATAGCTTCTCGCTTTCCTTTTTTAGTGGCCGAGTCAGAAGGCCAAATCGTAGGCTACGCCTATGCCGCTACCCATCGCGACCGCATCGCCTACCAATGGGCCGTAGAGACATCGATTTACGTGAGCGAGCCCGGCCAAGGTTTGGGCCGAAAACTTTACGAACCTTTGCTCGCCCAACTATCAGACCGCCGATTTGTTTGGGCCTATGCCGTTATCACCTTGCCCAATCC
>JALRLA010000180.1 GCA_023254645.1 Bacteroidia bacterium | reverse complement strand
TTTCCAACCGCCCGAAAGAGATGTCTCCGTCGTAAGTATACCATCCGCTGACCAATGTCAATATCAAACCCAAAGAGGCAAAAGTGGCCAACCAATACCATTTGATGTTCTTGTTAGAGACCATCCAAGTACCCAAGGTCTGTATGGAGTCATTCGCGATTACGGCATATGCTGATAAGAAAAAAAATACAACCGCAAGCCAGTTTTCCATACTGCTTCAAATGTGCATGGGCAGTATGTCATCAATGTTATGGTATTATAAAAAAACCCCGACCAAGGCCGGGGCTCTCTCCAGAATGTTAATAGTTTAACGGTACATCACCTGCTTGACAGCGGCGCTGATGCGCTCCACATTGGGAAGGAATTCTTCCACGAAGGTGGGGGCATACGGCAGGGGAGTATCGGCGGTGGTCACGCGCTGAATGGGGGCATCCAAGTAATCGAAGGCACGGCGCTGAACGGTGTAACCCAATTCCGAGCTGATGCTGGCCAAAGGCCAAGCCTCTTCGACGATGACCAAACGATTGGTTTTCTTCACCGAGTTGATCACGGTGTCGTAATCCAAGGGGCGAATGGTGCGCAAGTCGATCAATTCCACGCTGATGCCATCGGCCTCCAAAGCGGCAACGGCGTCGTGGCAGCGCAGCATCATTTTGCCGAACGATACCAAGGTCACATCGCTTCCGCTTTTCACTACGTCGGCTTTACCGATTTCGATCAGGTATTCTTCTTCGGGCACTTCGCCTTTGTAACCGTACATCTGCTCAGATTCCATGAAGATCACGGGGTTCTCGTCGCGAATGGCCGATTTTAACAGGCCCTTTGCATCTTTTGGGTTAGAAGGAACGATGACCTTCAAGCCAGGGGTGTTGGCATACCAGGAATCAAAGGCTTGGGAGTGCTGTTGGCCCAATTGACCGGCCGAAGCCGTAGGCCCACGAAATACCATGGGGGCGGTGAATTGACCATCGCTCATGGAATTGATTTTGGCAGCAGAGTTGATTACCTGGTCAATGGCCACCAACGAAAAGTTGAAGGTCATGAATTCGCAAATGGGACGTAAGCCGTTCATGGCTGCACCAACAGCGATACCGGCAAAGCCCAATTCGGCAATGGGGGTATCAACAACGCGCTTTTCGCCAAACTCGTCAAGCATACCTTGGCTCACTTTATAGGCACCGTTGTATTCGGCTACCTCTTCTCCAAGAAGGAAAACGCGCTCGTCTCGGCGCATCTCTTCTTGCATGGCTTCACGGAGTGCTTCGCGGAATTGTATTTCTCTCATGGGTTGGGAAATGGAACGCAAAATTAGGGCAAGAAGAGGGCAGTGCCAAAGGTCCTGTTGAACTTAGGCCTCCAAACGCTTGCTCATGAGGCTTTCTACCTTGCCGTAGAGCTCTCTTGGACCCATTTTTCTCCATTCAATATCGTCCAATTCACCGCCAAAATTCAAGTAGTAGTCAATGCCCGCTGAGCGCATCTCGTCCATGACATGGTCGCGGAAGTTTACCAGGGCGATCCATCCGTCGAGATCCACATCTTGGAACCATTCTTCGTAATAGGAATCATCGCTAGAGTGGAAGTTCAGTATGTTCTCGCCGATGATCACAAAACGCTTGATCCCCTCTTCCATGAGAATCTCGAGCACCTCGCGTTTGAGGGTCATGATGTCGTTGTATAGAGCATCGTTCCACTCGCCAATGAATTCCAAAATGGCAAATCCGTCTTGGTAATCGGCAAACAATACTTTCAGGTACAAGGTGTTGGAACCGAAGTGGTCCCATTGGGGGTGAATCAAGTAGTTGTACACGCTGTGCTCGAAGTAAAATTCGCTGTATTCGCGCTCAAAAAAGGGCGATCGTGGATCTTCACAAGCCGAATAGAATCCCAACCAAGCGAAATGCGGTTCGATGTCGTGCACGGGTGCAAAATTAGGGGCTAGTTTCGGGGACGCGCTGTGGCTTGTTGAGATTTTCCCCGCGATTTTCGCCACGGGAATTACCTTCGCTAGGCATGTCCCGCAGTTTTGTCAAAAACCTATTGTGGTTGCAGGTCTTGAATTGGGCTGTAAAACCCCTGTGGATACTGCTCATTGAGCGGGAGGTGCAACTTAGATTGGGCGATGCCTGGTACGGTCAGTATTACGTGTTGTTCAATGCGGCCCTCTTGTTTGCCGTGGTCTTAGACGCGGGCTTGGCCAATTACACGGCTCGGGAAATCGCTTCAAAAAACGCTTGGAATCGGCCCTTGAGATTGTTTGGATTGCGCTTGGGATTGGGGGCTGTGTATGCCCTTTTGGTGTTGGGCTTGGGTCTGTGGCAGGGCTTGCCCCTGGGC
>JALRLA010000086.1 GCA_023254645.1 Bacteroidia bacterium | reverse complement strand
CCAGGTTTGCGTTGGGAACAGATTCAATCAACTGCCACGGGCCAGACCGGATGGCTATCGGATGGGAGCCCCCAATTGATCGGACAAAGCGAGCAGGCTCGCCAATTTCTCTTGGGAGCCATATCGGCTGAATACCACCTGGACCGAAGCGCCGAGATTTATCTTAACTACAGCCAAGCCTACCGGCCCGTATTGTTCTCTGACATGATCAACAACCCCGGAGCCGTGTTGGTTGACCCCAACATCCAAGACGCCAAAGGCACCAACGCTGATTTGGGCATACGAAGCAACTTCAGTCCCTTCTTGCAATTCGACTTCAGCCTGTTCTCGCTTCAGTACAACAACCGAATTGGCTCCATCAGTCAGCTGGATAGCCAGGGCAATGTCTATACGTTCAAGACCAACGTAGGCAACAGCCAATCAACGGGCGTGGAAGCCATGATCCAGTTTGATCCATTGGGTGCCCTCAAACAGAAATCTGCCCTGCAATTGCCTCTCTTCGTTAGCTATGCGTACACCCATGCCCTGTATGGCGACTACCGATACACGGTCAAATCAGGCAGCGAAATCCAAGAGCGCAATTTGAATGGAAATATGGTAGAGAATGCACCCAAACATGTGTTGCGCACGGGTATGCAACTGGAATGGAATGCGGCTTCTGATCGCATCAAGAAACTCCAGATGGGCCTGCAGTACTCCTATGTGTCGTCGGTATTCTCTGATGCCAACAACACTCAAGAAGCAGCAAGCAATGCCCAGAATGGCTTGATTCCCGCGTATGGCATTTGGGATTGGAACGCCCAAATACTCTTTCAAAACGGCTCGTACATCAAAACCTCAATCAACAATTTAGGCAATGCCGTGTACTTTACACGTCGCGCCGGCGGATACCCAGGTCCTGGAGCCATGCCCGCTGATGGACGCAGCCTCTTGATCTCCATTGGTGTGGAATTGTAATTGTTGCGGACGCACAGCGATACACTCAGCTGAATTGGGGATTAATCGGCCATAAACAATGACACTTGGGTTGTAATTTGGCTGCATGAATCTCTTGCAGGATGATTACAACACCCAGCGACACTCTTTGGTCAATTCCGAGCTTGGACGCAACGTCCAAGAGTACTTGGAACACATACAAGGAATCAGCGACAAAACAGAGCGCAGCAAGTGGGCCAACCAACTGGTTCAGATCATTGCACATTTGAACCCTGAACTCAAGAAGCAAAACAACTTCGAGGAAAAGATCTGGGGCCATTTGTACCAAATCGCCGATTATTCGCTCGATGTAGATTGCCCTTATCCCTTGCCTCCCCGGGAGCAGCACCAAGCCAAACCCACTCATTTGGGATACAATTCCCAAGGCATACGCTTTCGGTTCTACGGCCGCAACCTTCAATTGATGATCGATCGCGTTTGCGAAATGGAAGATGGAGATCTGAAACAAGATACCGTCAATATGATTGCCAGCTTCATGTTCAACAGCTGCAAGATGTGGAACAATGAAAACCTATCCAACGAGGTCATCGCCGATCACCTAAAGATCCTCTCCAACAACAAGCTAATTTTAGCCGGAGATGATTTGGTGGTATCGCAAGACAAGACCATCAAACCCATGCGCACTCCTATTCAAAGCATGGACCCTAGAAAAAACTTCAACAAAAACAAAAAGAAAAAATTCGGCAACAAACCTCGCCGCTACTGATATGGCTCAATTTGAAATCGAAGGAGGTCACATCCTTCACGGAGAACTAACTCCCCAAGGCGCCAAAAACGAAGCCCTTCAAATCTTGTGTGCCGTCTTATTGACAGATGGTGTATGTGAGATTGAGAACATTCCCGAAATCAGGGATGTACTCAAGTTGATTGAACTGCTCCAAAAACTAGGGGTCAAATGCACTCGTTTGGCCCGAGGCCATTATCAGTTTCAAGCAGATGCCGTTGACTTGGACTTTTTGGAGAGTCCTGAATTTAAAAAATTGGGAGCAGCCTTGAGAGGTTCCATTATGATCGTAGGGCCTTTATTGACGCGATTTGGAAGAGGTTTTATTCCCAGCCCTGGCGGGGACAAAATTGGCCGTCGCCGATTGGACACCCACTTTGATGGCTTTATCGCTCTTGGCGCAGAATTCCAGTACTTGCCAGAAGAAAGCTTTTACAAAGTTCACTCACCCAAACTTAAAGGGGCCTTCATGCACTTGGACGAAGCCTCTGTAACGGGAACGGCCAACATTGTCATGGCAGCGGTTTTGGCTCAAGGCACCACCACCATTTATAACGCAGCCTGCGAACCCTATGTCCAGCAAACCTGTCGCATGCTAGAGGGCATGGGTGCTGATATTCAAGGAATTGGCTCCAACCAGCTCGTCATCAAAGGCGTAGACAAACTTCATGGCACCCAGCACCGCTGTTTGCCTGACATGATTGAAATTGGCTCTTTCATGGGTATGGCGGCCATTACTCAATCTGACATCACTTTGAAAAACTGCCGAATCGACCAATTGGGTATCATTCCGCGCACCTTCAAGCGATTGGGGGTCAACATGGAGTTCATGGGTGATGACATTCGCATTTTCGGCAACGATCATTATGAGATTGACAGCTTCATTGACGGTTCTATATTGACTGTAGCCGATCAAATATGGCCCGGCTTTACCCCTGACTTGATTTCCATCGCATTGGTTACTGCCATTCAAGCGCGCGGAACGGTTTTGATCCATCAAAAGATGTTCGAAAGCCGCCTGTTCTTCGTAGACAACTTGATTGACATGGGTGCGCAGATCATTTTGTGTGACCCACACCGTGCGACTGTCATTGGCTTGGATCGAAAAACCAAACTTAAGGGCATCACCATGTCTTCCCCTGACATTCGAGCGGGTGTGGCCTTGTTGATTGCCGCCATGAGCGCTAAAGGCAAGAGCACCATCAAGAACATTGAGCAAATTGACCGCGGATACGAACGCATCGAAGAGCGCTTAAACCCGCTGGGAGCGCATATCGTTCGCGTTGATTAATCTATTCTTTAGTTTTTCTTGCTCGAATCGCCCAGTTTCCAGCCTAAGCTAATTCCGGCATATAGGTCCAAGTCGCTCTTCTTGTTTTGAAACAAGGAGCTGAACAATTTATCTGACCCCAACCAAACAGGCCCAATTCTCAAGAATGCTCCTGCTCCAAAATCCCTGTATCCCGCTTGCAGAGCCAAGGGGGTTCCAAGCTCAAACCATTTGCTTTCGAAGCGTGGCACTACCCGAACCGAAGAAAGGGCCACGGCTTGGTTGTTGTGTTTCCATTGCACACCCAATTGCAACCAGCGATTGAACCGGTAATTGCCCTGCATCACCCAAGTGGCCGGTAGTCGCACCGACCTCTTCTGTGCCGTTTTGGAATAATTCAATTCCGATTGGGCAAAAGACTCCAAGCTCGTAAAGAGAGCATTTTGTCCTTGAGCCAAGGCCGCCCAAACAGCCGTATCCCAGACCAGGGTTTTGGGCTGATCATTGAAAATATCGACGGTGGTCAATTCGTTTCCATAGCGAATGCCACCCATATCCAGGAGAGAGAAGGCCAGCTGTGCGCGATAAGGATTGGCACCAAAACTGGGCTTTCCGTCGAGCGCGGCCTTCCATTTGGCGTCACCCATTCTTCCAAATTCCACCACTGCGCCCAAATCGAATCCTAGGCCAACACCAGAAATAGAGCCCAGACTGGGTCGAGCCCCACTGAGAATGGATCCGGTTAGAGCCTGAATGGCTCGAGGCGAGGAATAGGACCACTGCATGTCACTATTGAACACCGTTAAGGAGTCCTGTCCATGCAATTTGAATCGTGTACCTGCACTTTTGGCTTCAACATAACCCAATCCCATGTACAACTTGGCCGTTGCACCCAAACGAATTCGAAGGGAGCCGTTGCTCACCGGCACAGCAGCTAGCGATCCGGCCCACTCTTGCCAAGCACTTGACTGCAAATGAAAAGCAGATCCCAAATTCACCCCAGAGGCCTGAGATTGACCAGAACCAGCGGTCTCGGCCCACTTCAGCACAGAAGGATCTGCCTCCAATACCTGCAAGTAGGACCTTGTTCGCGTCTGAGTCGACCAAGCCAATCGAGTACCCATTTGCTTGGCAAAAGCTGGACCCCGAAATTCCACCTGAGTCGACAGCCGAACCGAAGCCGCCCCATCGTTTCGAGTCAGCCAATTAGGTTGCCACTGAATTTTTCCGTTGGCATTTTTGTATTGAGGATCGACCTTACCCGTCAGCAATTGCCATGGAGTAAAG
>JALRLA010000079.1 GCA_023254645.1 Bacteroidia bacterium | reverse complement strand
ATGCCAATCAAAGTTTGCGCGGATACGCAGACGTCTCCCTGTTTTCCATGACCCTCATCGACATGATGGAGTTCACCTTCGGCCACTGGGATGTGCCACTTCCCCCCACCTTTGGCGCCGGATTTCGCAGCCAAAACGTGGCCCCCGTTCGCTTGAACGGAGCCGAACTCGAGCTCGCCGGCGAACGCCGAGGGCCTCAGGGTATTTGGCGACTTCTCGGTGGGTACACCTATACCGACGGCCGCTGCCTCTACCCCGATTCGGTCTTTTCCACCGACAAACCCGGCCGCAAACTCACCTACGCCAATACCCGAACCGACTCCAGCGATGTGCTCAAATACCGCTCGCGCCACATGGTGCGATTCGATCTTCAATACCAAACCAAAACTTGGATGTTGGGCGGTTCTGTGCGCTACCAAAGCCGATTCGAGAACTACGATTTGGCCTTCACCCAGTTCCCCATGAATCAGATCATTCCTTCCCCGAATGATCCCAACCCCATACCCTTTTTGCGCAGCAGCGACATTCCCGATGGCTATGCCCGCTACAACCAACCCTGGACCTTTGATCTGCGTGCCTCCTACCAAGCCGGCCGCAACTTCAAGCTCCAAGTTCAAGTCAGCAACCTGAGCAACAATTTGTTCATGGGAAGACCCTGCGACCTACGCCCACCCCGCACCGTTCAAGCCCAAGTCGTCTACCGATTGGAGAAAAAGCCCGCGGCTGTTATTCGCGCGGAGCCATCCTCAACTGACCGTTGAGAAAGACCTGGTAGGCCAACCAAAACAAAAGCCCTGCGGCCCCTTGCACGCGGTGATCGATCATCCAGATGCGGTAGGTAAAATCAAAGGCTTCAAAGAAGAGCAAACAGCCCATCCAGAACAGGGCAAACAAAGCCCATGCCTTCAGCCAAACGGGCGAGCGAACCAAGCCGTTCAATTCGCACCAGAGCCAGTAGGCCAGGGCCGGCATTTGCATCAGCAAGGAATAGTCGCGCTGGTGAGGAAAGGCCAAGGGTATAACCGCCAAAAAGACGCTCATTTGCACAAAAGCAGTTGACCAAACCAAGGCCTTGGAAGACTGCAAGCGAATGGCCCAATAGGAACAAAGTACAATCACCAACAAGCGAAACCCATTGGTCACCAAGCCCACTTCTTTCAGGCTCAAGTTGGCCCACTCATAACTGGTCTCTTTGGGAATGGGCAAATGCGTGAAATACTTCGTGACAATGGCCCCAAAGTCGATAAAACCGCCTTCACCCACTTCCAGAATGTGTTCTTTTGCGGCCGGATTGATGATATCCAACCAATCTTTTATCAATACGTTGTGAAACCCTACTTCAACAAATAAGTAAGGAACGAGCGACAAAGCCAACAACCAGGCCGAGATCCAAGCCATTGACCTCCACTCAAGCGCCTTTTTGCTCAATACCGCCCTCCAAAACTGAAGGCCATAGAAGAACAGAGGCAAGATTTTGATGTTGATGCCCAGGGCCAAACCGCCCCAGCGGCGCCACTCGGCCACCGGCTTGCTTCGATACGCTTCAGCCACACCCCAGAGCACCAAAATGGTCATTTGCCCATAGAGAATATTCATGAACAGCCAACGGTAACTCATGGCCATCAGCAAACCCCAGAACCAAAGCTGAGCCCGGGTCTTTCCCGCCCCAGAGATCTCATCGGCTACAATGCCCAGCACCCGAACGATCAAAAGCAAATTCAAACCGCCCCAAAGCGCTTTTAGCATTGCTTGACCCAATGGAATGGGCAAAGTGGTCACCGGGTTCTGCGGCAAATAGGTAAACAGCGACATCACCCAGGCAAAGAAGGGGCTGTAATAGTACCAAAGGCCACGGGCATAGGGCTTCAAGTAAGGGCTCATGCCCTCAGCCACCCGTTGGCCCGCGCCATAGAAGACATCAAAATCGTTGGTCGAACTCACCGCCCTTGACACCGGCCAAATCAATAGCAAGGCAAACACCCACTTGATGATGCTCAGCACCCGCTGGTAGCGCTGTTCATCGATGGGTTGGCTGAGTCGGTTCATGCTTGCAAAGGTACGTTCTATCACTTTCGCGCCCGCAAGGCCAAAAGCATGGGGAATCGATTCCCGTGTTGCGGCCAGCGGTACACCCCTGGCTCATCTTCTACCAGATTCGCAAAACAGTTGTAGGTTGAGTAATCAAACTCCTGCACCTGCTCCAGCTGCAAACCCGCATCGATCAAAGCTTGCTGAATCTCTGAAA
>JALRLA010000347.1 GCA_023254645.1 Bacteroidia bacterium | reverse complement strand
TGAAACTGCGGGTTGAAGCAGGGGCGAACATGCCATTTGAACAAATGGGATTGGAGTCTCAGTTGTCCTTGGCCCAATCAGAGCGTAAGAGAGTTGAAGCCCAATACCGCGATTTGGAACGGCGATTGGCCGTGCTGCTCGCCTCTGATGAACCTTTGCGCATCGATTGGTCATCGTACCAGTTGAATGCTTTGCCCGAATGGAAAGACAGCGCTCAGGGCACTGCTTTGTATGCGGCCATGTTGGATCAGCAGTTGGAATTGCAGCGCGATGAACTGGCTCAATTGCGGGCTGAGCGTTATCCGCAGGGACAAATAGGATACAGCCGACTAGGCATGCAAGGGGATTACGAAGTCAATGGCCAAATTCAGAGTTATGGGCCCAATCAACCCTTTCAATACTGGAGCCTGGACTTGCAAGTGCCATTGTTGGGTCAGTCATACCGCAAACAGATTCAAGCGGGTGAATGGGAATTGCAGGCCGCTCAACTCGAACGAGATCAAGCGATGGCTGAATGGTTAGCCGATGTTCAGCAATGCCGAAACTGGATGTTGCATTGGTCGGCCGAAGTGAAAGCCTTTGAAGAGGTTCGGCTTCCGGCCAGTCAAGCTTGGTACGATGCCGCTGCGGCTCAATTCAAGCGTGGAGACCTCGATTTTGCGGGCTTCATGCAAGCCTTGGAGCAATACCGATCTACCCAAATTCACTATTGGAACAGCGCCGTACAAGCGCATGTTTTTTCTGCTCAATTTCAGGCCCTGTCGGCCACAATTTAATCCATATGAAAAAAACGATAAAAACATATAAATATTACGCTTACATAATCGTTGTAAGCCTGTTTTCAGCTTGTTCTGCCCCTGATACTCAGACTGCTGACTCCGAAGAAATCGCTGCGCGAATTTGGACGGATGAGCAAATACAAGAGGCGGGAATTGGTATTGGATATATACTCGATACCAGTTGGTACAATTCATTGAAAGCCAATGGTTCGATAGAGCTTCCTCCCAATAGCCAAGCTTCTTTGCAGGTTCCCATGCAGGGTTATGTGCGTTCCGTCTTAGGACTGGAAGGCCAGCGCGTTTCAAAGGGTCAAGTCCTGGTGGAATTGGAGAATCCCAATTACATCGAAGTGCAACAAAACTATCTGAAAGCCAAAGCCGAGCTCTTGCAAAAAGAACTGGATTATGAGCGTCAATCTGAATTGCTCAAAGAAAAAGCCACCACGGCCAAACAGGCTGAATTGGCCAAAGCGGCCTTCCAAATTGCCGCTGCTGAGGTTAAGGCTCTGGAAGAAAAGTTGGCTTACATGGGCTTTGATGCCCAGGAGGTATTGAATGGCCATATTCGATCAATCGTCAAATTGCGATCACCCTTCAATGGCATCGTTCACCATGTGGCGGTTCACAAGGGTGAGTTTGTGGAAACCCAAAGCCGCATCATGCAGGTGATTGATCCCAGTCACATGCATGCTGAATTGCAGGTGTTTCAAAGCGATTTTCCGCTCTTGAAAGTGGGTCAGACCTTTTCATTCAAGGTTCCTGCTTTTGGAGCTGATTCTGAGCCATTCTCTGGAAAAATTGAGCTTTTGGGCAGGGCGGTAGAGGAAGATTCCAAAACCATTCGGGTTCATGGGCATTTCAAAGAAGACGATCGATTGATTCCCGGCTTGTTCATTGAGGCCGAGATTGCATCCGGCTTGGTGAAAGGTTGGGCCTTGCCTTCTTCGGCCGTGGTT
>JALRLA010000336.1 GCA_023254645.1 Bacteroidia bacterium | reverse complement strand
CAGCTGCCGGGTAGTGTTGGAGGTAGGGTCTGCAGCCAGCATATTTCGGTAGATATACTCCGCCTTGATGAACTGGCGCGAACGCATGGCTTGAGCCGCTTCCCTAGCGGGAGCTTCAGGTCCATCTTCCAGTCCTGGCTGAGCCAAGAGAGGGCTAACGAGCAGGCATAGGCAGAGAAATGCTAGGCGCATGGGTCAAATATAGGGGCTGAACCCCACCTTTGTAAGCATGTCTCGACTTTGGCTGATAGCAATGGCCCTGTTCCTATTGGGAAGCTGCCGAAAAACCGATGAGCCGGTCAGAGACTTTCGCTTCCTGCAACTTCAGCCGTTCCAAGAGCTCGAAGTCCGCGACAAAATCGACCTTTACCTGTGCTGCAATCCCGACTCTGGGCAATTTCTAGTATGGGATCATCTCAGCCATCGTTTGGACGGCCTTGAGGCCAAAATCGACAATGGACTACTGGTCTTGCGCGATGACAACAAAGGCCGCTTTCTTAGACCCGATGATCCTGCCCCTCGGTGCACCTTGAATGTTTTGAATCTGTCTTTGTTGCACATACTCGATGCCGCCCAAGTGCACTGCCTGGACACCTTGCGAACCCCTGCTTTACAGGTCATTCAAGGCAGCATTATGAACCAAGAGCTCAAGGTACAAACCGGACAATTTTTTGGAGGCAGTGACAACCAAAGCCTGTTGACGGTATCGGGCCGCGCCAACATCGTGTCCTGGAGTTTGGAACAAAGCAGTTCCTTGTATGCCCGTGACTTGTGGTGCGACGATGCCTACATTCGCCATTACACCGTGCACGATGCCTTCATCAGCCCCGACAAGCAATTGTTTACCTATATATTCAATACCGGGAACTTGGTTTGCAAGCGCCCAGCCTCCTACCGCGTGGAACGTGAGGGGCCCGGTTCCGGACAAATTTTGATACAACCCTGATGCGATTAGGACCCATTTGGATCGATTCTCCCTTTACTTACCTGCACATTGGATTGCTGGTCTTGGTCTTCATTGCCGCCATGGGAAACCCCAATATGATTGGCAACTTGCTGTTGGACTCCCGATACCGCAAACAGCGCTATCGCCTGTTCACCCATGCATTGGTGCACAATGGTCCCATGCACCTGCTCTTCAATGGCCTCACCTTGTACTTTTTCGGCCCTACGCTGGAATCCTTGCTGCCCCAACCCTTTGGCGCCCTTGCCGCCAGCCTGGTCTTTTGGACCGCCGTGTTAGGGGCGGGTCAATATTCCCTTTTGTTTCGCCGTGATCGCCCGGTTTATTTGGCCCTTGGTGCCTCAGGCGGTGTCGTCGGATGCATCTATTTCCTGCTTTTCTTAGCCCCTGACCTGCGACTTTCTTTGCTATTCTTGCCCGTGGCCATTCCCGGCTGGCTCTTTGGCACCTTATTTGGACTGGTTTCTACCGGCCTTATGTTTTCCAAGAAAGCCGAGTTGGCGCGTGTATCGCACGAAGGCCATTTGGGTGGTGCCGCCGTCGGATTGTTATGGGCCCTGCTCTTGAACAGCCATGCCTTGAGCCAAGACCCCATTCGACTGGGTCTGTTGATAGTCGGAGCTTTGGTAGCTCCCCTATTGGCCCTGATCTACAAGCTTTACCGGCGCTAATTTTTATTCCCAGCCAAGGAATTTCCTTTGCTCTTCAAGCTTTATATTTGCAGCCCCGTTCACCCGGGGCACTTCGGTGCAAACGCCCAGTTGGTGAAATTGGTAGACACGCCATCTTGAGGGGGTGGTGACCTACGGTCGTGCTGGTTCGAGTCCAGTCCAGGGCACTAAGAGAAAACAATCATCCAAGTCAAACACGCAACGCCCAACGCTTGCGTGTTTTTTTTGGTCT
>JALRLA010000328.1 GCA_023254645.1 Bacteroidia bacterium | reverse complement strand
CATTCTTCACGGGGCCGAAGGCTGAATTTTCGTTCGAAGCGCCCATGGCGAACTCATCGCAGTTGGTTCGGCCAATGAAGATGGCATCTTCCTGCCACAAACGCTCCACCGAAGTCGCTGTAAACAGAGCTTCGTATCCTTCCAAAATGCGGGAGGAGTTACTAACCTTGTGTCCTTCGTAAGAGAGATTGTCTTTTAAGGCAATCACCGCACCCGCCAAGCGCCCCGCGGTACCCGCTTGGACCTTGGCATCGACTTCTGCTGCACGAGCCCGCGCTTCATCGGCCCATACTTCCACAAAAGCATTCAGGTGACGGTTTGCTTGTTCCCGTTCCAAGTAGTGCTCCACCAACTGGGCACAGCTAATCAACCCCGCTTCGAGGTCTTGGCGGATATCTTGAATTCGGGTGTAGTGCTTCACGATTTTTTCTCGGAATCAGATTCCTTCATTCCCTTTTCGATCTCGCTGCGAACGTTGTCTTTGGCGTCGTTGAACTCACGCACACCACGACCCAATCCACGCATGAGTTCGGGAATTTTTTTGCCGCCAAACAGCAGCAACACGATAACAAGGACCCAAATCCATTCGCCACCGCCCATATTGCCTAAAAATAGCATCGTATTCATACCGGTAATTTTGTTCAAAGATAGGCACAAAAGCCCGTTCTATGCCTGCGTCCAATCGGCCTTGGCCATTTGGTTGAATTGCCAGGGAGCCCCGTTGTTTTCCAGGTTGCTGAACATGTTGTTCAACTCGGACGGAGCCGCGCTTTCTTCCATCACCTTGTACTGGCGCATTTGCACAATGATGTCAACCGGATTGATGTTCACGGGACAAGCTTCTGCACAGGCATTACAAGTGGTACAAGCCCAAAGTTCTTCAGCTGAAATGCGATCGTGCAAGCTCATTCCGTCTTCAAAACGCCCCTGCACAGCTTGACCCGCCTTGGCGGCTGCATCTATAGCCGTTCCCACCTCTTCCAAGCGGTCTCGCGTGTCCATCATCACTTTTCTTGGCGATAATTTCTTGCCTGTCAAATTGGCGGGACAAACGCTGCTGCAGCGCCCACACTCGGTGCAGGTATAGGCATCCATCAGGTTCTTCCAACTCAAATCTTGAACATCTTTGGCCCCAAATCCAGTGGGGGGCTCATAGCCCTCTGGAGGGGTTGCCGATGGGTCCATCATCAAATTGATTTCAGTAGTGACCGAACTCATATTGTCAAACTCACCCTTGGGTTTCAGTGATGCGTAATAGGTGTTCGGAAAGGCCATGATGATGTGCCAGTGTTTGGAGTAAGGCACGTAATTCAAAAAGGCCAAGATGCCCAAAAAGTGGAACCACCAAGCCCCGCGCTCCAAGGCAACCAAAGCCTCTTCGCTCATGCCGCTAACCAGTGGTTGCAAGTATTGGCTCACGGGAAAAGAACCCATGTATCCGCCCGCTTCTACTGGGCCACAATCGGGACATTCCACGTGCATGGCAGCCTCTGCATTCAGATAATGAGCGCTGCCTCGTTCCTGCAAGGTCTTGTCGCTGGCATTCATGACCAGCAATGCACTCATCAAAATGATTTCAACACCCAAGATGATCAGTGCGTCTTTCTGAGGCCAACCTTTGAGTTCAGGCTTGTTCAAGCGGGGAATGGTTCCCGCTAAACGGCGAATCAAGAAGACCACACAGGCGAGTAAAACACCCAAGGCCAACCACTCGAAAAAACCGATAGCCAAGTTGTAAAAAGGACCTATGAAAGACAAGACTCTATGGGTTCCCGCCAACCCATCTATGAGAATTTCTAAAACTTCAATGTTGATGAGCACAAATCCCAGATACACCAAAATGTGCATGATTCCGGCCAGGGGGCGCTTGACCATTTTGCTCTGGCCCATGGCCACCAAGGCCATCTGCTTCCAGCGAGCAGCAGGGTTGTCACTCAAGTCTACATCACGGCCCAACAAGATGTTGCGACGAATGAATCGAACTCGACCAACAAAAAAATAGGTACCTACCAAAAGGGCCACAGCAAACAGAATCTGCGCAATCATAGAATTTCGAAGTTAAGCGCTGTGGCGCTGTGCGCAAAACTCAGTTGCTCACTCAAAGCGCAAGTGTTTCACACTCTCGCCCGAGTCTTTCAATTCCAACAGAGCATCCACCCCAATGGCAAAATGGCAATCAACAAAAGAACCCGAAACCTTCTGGTCGCTGGCTGAGGTTTTCACCCCTTCCGGAACCATGGGGTTGTCACTCACCAAGAGCAAAGCGCCGTGAGGAATTTTGTTGACAAAGCCCACGGTAAAGAGGGTCGCTGTTTCCATATCAATGGCCATGGCCCGTGTCTTTCGCAAGTATTCCTTGAATTCTTCGTCGTGTTCCCAGACCCGTCGATTGGTCGTATACACAGTCCCTGTCCAATAATCCACCCCGTGTTTCACAATGGTTGACGACACGGCCATTTGCATGCGAAACGAAGGCAAAGCCGGAATCTCGGGCATGATGTATTCACTGCCCGTACCCTCGCCGCGAATGGCGGCGATGGGCAATACCAGATCACCCAATTTGGCGATTTTTTTCAAGCCCCCGCACTTACCCAAAAACAAAACGGCCTTGGGTTCAATAGCACTCAACAAATCCATGCAGGTAGCCGCCATGGCACTACCCATGCCGAAGTTGATGATGCTCAAATCGCCTGATGTAGCCGACTGCATCGGCTTGTCTTTTCCTTGTACGGGCACCCCAAAGCGCTCAGAAAAGAGGGTCAAATACTGCGAAAAATTCGTCAGCAAAATGTAGGATCCAAATCCTTCCAAGGGTACTCCGGTGTAGCGAGGCAGCCAGTCTTTTACTATTTCTTCTTTGGTCTTCATAGGCTTTTAAAAAAAAGGCCGCCGGCTCTCGCCGGCGGCCCCTCTATGCAATGGCCTTGCTTTTTTAGTAAGACAATTTGAAGTCAACACGGCGGTTCAACGCGCGACCGCGTGAACTACCGTTGTCGGCAATAGGCATTTCTTGGCCATAACCAACTGCCGTCAATCGGCTTTCAGCTACGCCTTTCAAAACCAAGTAGCGTACAACAGATTCTGTGCGCTCCTGGCTCAATGTCTTGTTGGATTCAGGGCTACCTACATTATCGGTGTGACCTTGAACTTCAACCATAGCTTCAGGGTATTCGTTCAACAAACTGACCAGCTCGTCCAAATTGCTAAAAGAAGATTCCAAGATGACCGCTTTTCCAGTCTCAAAGTTGATACCCTTGGCCGCCAAAGCAATCTTTTTGATTACCTCAGGCTTGATCTCGGGGCATCCTTTGTTGGCTACGATACCGGCTACATCAGGACACTTGTCTACGTTATTGTATACACCGTCTCCGTCCGTATCTGGACAGCCTTCTCCAGCTACGTCACCGGCTACATCGGGACACTTGTCTTTGCGGTCTTCGATGCCGTCACCGTCAGAGTCGGGACAACCATTGAACATGGCTGAACCAGGAACGGTGGGACATTCGTCGCGGTTGTCAGCAATGCCGTCACCATCGGTATCAGGGCATCCGCCGAATTCAGCTTTACCCGCTACGTCAGGACATGCATCTTTAGAATCTTGGATACCATCACCGTCGCGGTCAGGGCAACCGTTGAATTCTGCTTTACCAGCCACTTCAGGACACTTGTCATCGGCGTCAAAAATGCCGTCACCATCGGTATCAGCGTTACAGCCGTTAGAATCCACATAGTTGCGGTAACGCTCTTCGGTGTTCTTACACAAGTCGTACTTGTCGGGTACACCGTCCATGTCTTTGTCTTTGGGACCCTTGCTGCTTCCACCCATCATGGTAGACTCACCAATTGAGAAGGTAACACCAATGCCGTGGTAGCCCCAAGCATCGTTCGTGCGGAACAACTTGTGGGTAATGGGGTGAACAGGATCGGGGTATGCATCAACCGCACCGTCCCACATGTCAGAGAAGGTATAGGTCAAGGAATAGCTGTAGTGCAAAGCAACTTTGTCAGTCAAGAACAAGTTGAAACCAGCGCTACCGGTAGCCTGGGCGTTCATGTCAACAAAAGCAGGCTTTTTGGTCACGTCCCAATACACTTCGTCTTGGGTGTAGGGAGCATAACCCCAACGCACTTGGCTGAAGGCATAGAAGCCACCCAAACCACCCTGGATGTAGGGAGCGAATTTGGCATCTTCGGCCAAAATAGAGCCGTTGTTGAATTTGAAACGAGCAGCAACGGTCAAATCCATGGTGTTGGCACGGAAAGACTGATACTGGTATTCGGTACGAAGGTCCCAATCTTCCCACTTTCGGGTGAATCCCACGTCACCAAACGAGAAAGCACCCACCAAATCAATGGCAGGGTTCACGTAGTAACCGAAAGAAACGCCACCGCCTTGGTAGTCGGGAGATTTGGCAAACATGAGCGAAGAGCCCATATCGCCTAGGTATTCACGGAAGCCGCCAGTCAATTCCAGGGTGTGTGTGCCCGGAGCCTGTGCCATCAACGAACCCGCTGATAGACACGCCATTGCGGCGCTCAGGATACCTTTTCTTAAGTAGTTGTTTTGCATAGATGGTTTCGAACTAGAGTAAGTGTTAGAAAACAAATATAAGGAAGTGGGGTAGAAAAAAAACTTTTTGGCAAAATTTCCACACTGGGATGACAGCCTCTGTTTGGACTAAAAAACCCTGTAACTATTGGCCTTTCGCTCAGTTGTAAATCAACACCTGATTGGCGCTTCTCTGCACAATGTACTGAGCCAATCGACCACGAGCTGGACCTTGCAAGGGGAAGCCGGCATAGGTGTATCGGCTATCACAGCACTTGACAAAATCACCCCCAATGAAGGAACCGCACATGAGTT
>JALRLA010000262.1 GCA_023254645.1 Bacteroidia bacterium | reverse complement strand
CTCAGCGGTTACGTGCACTCCTATTCCGTTGATGGAGAGCCCCAGATTCAAGGATCTGTTCGAGCGAAAAATGTGTGGGCGCACATCGATTATTTGGGTACTCGATTTCTGACAACGGCTGAATTTGAGGTTCGAAACGATGGGCTGTACAGTGTGAAGCCCTTTCGAGTTAGTGATGAGTCGAGGTTGAACTACGCCTGGGGTTCGCTGAAATTGGAGCACAACAAATACGAAAAACTGCGTTTGGATTTGCGTTTGGACAGTGCGAAAAACATGAAGGTGCTTCATACGACCGAAAAAGACAATAGCCTCTTTTACGGTACGGCTTGGGCCGATGGTCACATTCGCATTCACGGACCTTTGGAGGCATTGGATATGGATATCGAGCTGACACCTCGTCGAAACAGCCAGCTGACCATCTTGTACGAGGCCGATAACTTCAATGAAGTATCTGGGGCCATTCGCTTCAAATCAAAAGGGGCTGTGGCGGCAGCTCCCGAACCAGAAGTGGGTGAAGATTATCTGAATCGCGTCAACGTGGTGGTCCATGCCAATCCTGATTTGGATGCTCAATTTGTCATTGATAAGCAGTTGGGTGATGCCATTCGCGGGCATGGAAAAGGTACACTTCGCATGCTCTACGATGAACAAGAGCAGTTCTATTTGTACGGTTCATTGGAGCTCAATGACGGGGAATATGTCTTCTCCATTCCCGGTATCAACGTGCTGACCAAGCGCGTGAATTTGGATCCCGGCGGAAGCATTGTTTGGACCGGAGACCCCTACAATGCAGACATTCGATTGGAAGGTCACTACGAGAAGAAAATTTCTCCTGTTGCCCTATTGGCGGGTACACCGTCAGCCTCGGCGGTAACTCCCACCCGTATTGTGTCCATCTTGAAATTGTCGGGCAGTCTCATTCGTCCGAATATTGAATTTGACATTCAGGCCCCTGATTTGGCGTCATCGGCCACGGCATCTGCTAACGAGGCCAATGCGGTCATTCAGCGCATTCGAAGTGACAAAGATGAAACCATGAGACAAGCCGTGGCCTTGTTGTTGTTTGGCAACTTCATTCCCCCTTCTTTTTCTTCAGGAAACCCATTGGAGACCAACATGATCAGCGGTGCTGGGGTTGCAGGAAACTCTGTTTCTACCATTGCTTCCAGTGTGGTGAACGATTTATTTGCCAAGTACGGGGTACCCACCCGCATTCAGGTGAATATTGATGACGTGCGAAATGCTTCCGGGAATACCAATACCCAAGTTTTCGTCAACTCAGAGTGGTTCTTGAGCGATCGACTTCGGCTCGATTTGAACTACGACCCAACCGTGAGTATGTTGGTGAATAATTTAGCGGTTCCCCTCAATTTCAATTTGGAATACATGACCAAGAACGAAGACTGGAAACTCAAAGCCTTTTCACGAAGCAGCAACTTACTCTTGGATCAAAGTGGTTCGGGGAGCATTGGGAACGGGGTGAGCGGAAATACACTGGGTGCAGGAGCTATCTACAAGCGGGAGTTTCACACCTTTCGCTCCCATTAATCGCCACATAGCTTCTTTCGGTCTAAGGGAACTCATCAAAGAGCAAGGGCGGTGTATCTTTGACCCATGCGTTGGGGATCTTCCTGGCTTGAGTCGTTGCGGTTTTCTTTTCTGGCCATTCGCCAGAACAAGTTGCGTAGTTTCTTGTCGGTGCTGGGAATCACCATCGGTATTTATTGCATCATAGCCGTATATGCCTTGGTTCATTCCATGGAGCGCAGCATCAACAATCAGTTTCGGCAGTACGGAACGGAGGTGCTATTCGTTCAAAAATGGCCATGGGATGGATGGGGTGAAAATTACCCCTGGTGGAAATTTTTATCTCGCCCAGTCGTAAGCCCAGAAGAGGCTCAGTTTTTACGAGATCGCTTACCCGAATCACATGCTTCGGCTGTTGCCTTTGCCTACAATGTGAGCCAATCGGTCCGAACATCGAAGGAACGAGTGGAGGGCGTTCAAATACGCTGTGTGGATCATAGTTACTCCGAAATTCAGAAAGTCAACGTCTCTCAAGGTCGATATTTTTCTCCGGCCGAAAGTCGTGCTGGTCGTGCCGTAGCCGTCATTGGTTATGATGTGGCGAAGGCCTTGTTTGGAGATGCCGATGCATTGGATCAGTCGATTCGTTTGTTGAACGGCTCTGTAACGGTGGTGGGAGTCTTGGAAAAAGAGGGCTCTAGTATCTTGAACAATTCATCTGACAACGCCGTTTTGGTTCCCCTGCGAACCGGTTTGGGATTGACCAATTCCAAGATTGACGAAGATGCTCAAATCATGGTCAAGGCGGCCGAAGGTGTTTCCTTGGATGATCTCCAAGCAGAAGTAGAATTGGCCATGCGACAAATTCGGCATGAACGACCGACTCAAGAATCGAGTTTTGCCGTCAACAGAATGAGCATGATCACCGAAGCGGTGACCAATCTTTTCGCCCAAATACAAAAAATCGGTGTGGTCATCGGAGCATTTGCCATGTTGGTCGGATGTTTTGGAGTAGCCAATATTCTGTTTGTCAGTGTAAAGGAGCGAACCCAAGAAATTGGTATCCAAAAATCGCTGGGGGCTCCTTCTTCCTTCATTCGCCGGCAATTTTTACTCGAATCGATTTGGTTGTGTGTAGCAGGAGGGGCCATAGGTCTGGGATTTGTGGCATTGACCCTCTTGGCCATTCAGTCTTTTGCCGCTCAGAGTTTGGGTAGCAATGTAGAAATAGGATTGGCTTATTCAGATGCTTTGTTGGGGCTTTTGGTTTCGGTGGGTGTTGGCATACTAGCCGGATTTTTACCGGCCCAGTCGGCCTCCAAACTCAACCCGGTTGATGCCATGCGTTCGAAATAGGCTGTACATTTGCAGCGAATGAAAATCAGTGTAAAGTATTGTGTGACAGCATGGCTGTCCTTTTTGTTCGTTGCAGCGGGATTGGCCCAGCAACAGCCTGGAGGCTTTCGGCCCGACGGTATGCGCCCTGGTGGAATGCCCATGACACCCGGCTACAAGGTGATGGGAATGTTGGTTGACTCGGCCACGCAGCAGCCCCTGGAATATGCTTCTGTTGATTTGATTAGCATTGATGAACAAAAAATCATCGACGGGTTGCTAACCGATACCAGCGGTACTTTTAAATTCTCGGTAGAGTTTCCCGGAGTATACCGAGTTCGCGTATTGGCCGTTGATTACCGGACCTACCGAACCAAATTTTTTACCTTGAATGACAGCCAGCGCTTTGCTCGAGTGGGTCGGGTAGAGATGGTGAATTTGCGCAGCGAAAATGACAGCGTGGAGCGCATTGAAGGTGTGGAGATTGTCGCCCAGGGCCAGGTGATAGAAAACCGTGTCGATCGTTTGGTTTACAATGCGTCTCAAGACTTGTCTAGCCGGGGCAGTAGTGCTTCTGATTTGTTGGCCAAAGTTCCCATGGTGGAAGTCGATATGGATGGAAACGTTTCCATTCGTGGCAGTCGCAATTTGAAAGTGCTCATCAACGGCCGTCCCAGTGGATTGATGACCGGAAGTGTGGCCGATGCTTTGAGAGCCTTGCCTGCAGATGAAATCGATCGCGTTGAAGTGATTACCAACCCATCGGCCAAATACGATGCTGAAGGAACCGCGGGTATCATCAACATCATCATGAAAGAATCCCGCTTGAAGGGAACTAGCGGCAATGTTCGCGCCGGTATTGGTACGCGCAGTGCCAATTTCGGAGGCAATGTTTCGCATCAAACAGGAAAATCGAATTTTAGCGCTCAATTGGGCGGGCATTTTTGGAGAACTTGGGGCGATTACCGCACCGAGCGATACAATTCCATCGATGGAATTTCCTATGCGATGCTTCAAACGGGTAGCACAAACAATTGGGGAGGCGGCCCACGCTTGACCTTGAGTTTTGATCACCAATTCAATGAGAAAAACGGCTTAAGTGTTTCATCTACCCTTCGCAGTCACATGCGTTGGAACAACCAAGACTGGCTCACTCAACAGGGATTAAAATCAAACCCTTTGGATTTCAGCTGGAGCCAAGATGCCAAGAACAACAGTGCGGGCTTGGGTGCTGATTTCAATGTCGATTACCGCAGAAAATTCGACAAAGCCAATCGCGAATTGGGGGTCAGTGTTCAATTGTCAAACAACCGCGATTTGGCTGATTATGAGGCCAATCGTTTGAACGGGTTGGCCTTCATTCCCTATTTGGAGAGCAGCGAAAATATCGCCGATAACCGTGAATTGACCGCCCAGATTGACTACACCGAGCCCTTGCACAAAAAGGCTACCTTGGAAATTGGAGCCAAAACCATTCTGCGCGATGTGTCTTCTGATTACCATTTCGACACTCTGGATTTTGCATCTCAGCAGTTGTTTACTCTTGATGAGCGCAACAATGCCTTTACCTATTACCAAAATGTGTACGGTGGTTATGCGCAAATCCTCTACAACATCAATTCATCCATCAGTTTGAGAGCCGGTGGTCGTTACGAATACACCGAATTTGGCGGGGGGCTTCAAAAACCCAGCGATAGCTCCTTCGTCGGTAAGCCCTATGCCAATTTCATTCCCTACATCAACTTGTCCAAGAACATTGGTCGAGGTGGTTTTGCGAGAATTACCTACACACAGCGCATTCAGCGTCCCAGTTTGAACTACTTGAATCCTTACGGCAATACCTCCGATCCCTTGAAGGTGTCTGTGGGCAATCCTGAATTGGAGGCTGAAGTGAGCCACAACGTGGAATTGAACGTGGGCAAATACGGCCGCGGTGGCGGTTGGGGCTTGAATCTCTACAACCGCAACGTGGGCAACGCCATTCAAACCATCGGAGAGGTGAATCGGGAAGGGGTCTACTACAGCACCTACGAAAATTTGGGAATAAGCAATGTCGCTGGGTTCGATCTGAACTTGAACTTGAAGGGCGATGCTTATATGTTGAATTTCAACGGTGGGTTGGGATACGTTTACTTGAACTCGGGTGTCACCACAGGCCCCTTGGCCAATTTGAGCAACAGCGGATTCACCTACAGCGCAGGTTTGAGGGGAAGTGTCAATATGAAAAACAATTGGCAGTTGGAAGCCTTTGGTCGTTTCAATGCTCCCAATTTCACCTTGCAGGGTGTCACCACGAACTGGTTCTTCCACATGATTGGAGCGAAGAAGCGCTTTGCTTCTGACAAGGGAGGCCTTGGTTTTGGCATTGATAATCCGCTGGCACCCAGAAGGGACTTCGTGACCCTAACCCAAGGGGCTGACTTTTACTTCTACGATGTTCGACGCACGAACATGTGGGGAGTGCGTGTGAATTTCGATTACCGATTCGGTGAAATTGAAGTGGACAAAACCCCCAAGGTGAAACGGAAACTGCAAGTCGACGACCTGAAAGATGGTGGAGGCGATGTGGGTATGTAATCGAACACACCCTCAGCAATTTCTGTAATTTTGTTCTTATGGAAATTACCGGTAAGATCATCCAAGTATTGTCCAAGCAAACAGGGCAAGGAAAAAATGGAACATGGGAAAAGCAGGAGTACATCTTGGAAGTTCCCGGAACCTACCCCAAAAAGGTGTGCTTCAATTTGTGGGGCGATAAAATTGCCAAATTCGCGGTTCAAGAGGGTCAAGATTTGACTGTGAGCATCGATGTGGAAAGCCGCGAGTACAATGGTCGTTGGTACACCGATGTGAAAGCTTGGAACATTCAAGCCGCCGGTTCAAGTCCAGCTTCTGCTCCTTCTGCAGGCTCTTTTGAGACTCAAGCCCCCGCTGCGGGCGATATTTCTGCCTCTGGTTCTGAGGCTGATGACGATTTGCCCTTCTAAGCTGTACAGCAGGAAGGTCAATTCTCGAACTTATTTTGGGTAGCAGCCAACACAGATGTACTTTTGAGTGTCTGAACTTACACAAATGTGTTTGTAAGGCACAAGTTTTTGATTGAACGAAAATCGAATGAAAATGAAATCTCTACTTCTCGCTCTGCTCTTTTTGTGTGCAGGAGGGAGTGCGCTGAATGCAGCAAACCTTTATGTCTCTACCGCTGGTGATGACACCTACGATGGTACTTCCGCTACCTTCGTAAGCGGTACAACGGGGCCTAAAAAGACGGTAAATGCGGCCATGGCTATTGCCTCTGCCGGCGATGTGATCAACATTGCGAACGGGGTTTATTCTGAGACCATTACCGTAACGAAAAACTTAGAATTTGCTGTAACGAGCAGTGGTTCTTCCAATGTTCAATTGCGCAGTTTGCACATGAACGGTAGCGGCGTCACGCTAACCGTTTCTGGCGATACGCTTGACATTAAGGATACCCTGGAGCTGGCACTTGGATTTGTGAATTCAAGTGGATCCAAGGCCTTTAGAACGATGGCTGGGGCCGTTCGATTGGGCGGTTCAAAAAACAGTTTTGTGAAAGGTCCCATTTGGATCGGTTTGACTAGCGGTGCAACCAGTTTGGATTTTCACATTGGTGTCAATCAAGATTACCGCTATACCCAGCTGAATTTCAACAAAACGGTAACGGGATTGGTTTACTACCATATGGAGGCCAAAAGCGGCGCTCCTGCTACCGGAGGTGCATTGCCATCGGGTATTCGCAATTTGTCAAAGGTTCACCACTGGGAACTTGGCTTGTTGCCGACGGGTACGTCTAACAACTTTGAATTGACCGTTTCGTATGACTCTGTTACTGCAGATGATGAGGTGTTTGAATCCAATTATCTCCGTGTGTTGGGTCATGCACCCGCTGGTTCATGGGTGGACTTGGGAGGAATGGGTTCAGCTGACCGCAAGGGTCAAATTGCGACCAATACCTTCCAAACTCAAATGACCTTTGTGTTGGCCAATGTAAAAAATGGGGTCAACGTGTTGGGAAGCTCCAATGCCTTTTCCAAGTTCGTATTGGCCAAAGGGCGTTGCGAGCGCGATACCTTCTTCTTTACAGACTTGTCTCGCAGTACATCAACGGCCATTACCTATTGGAAATGGAACTTCGGTGATGGAAATACATTGACTTACACGAATACCAGTACCCCTTCACAGATTTTCCGGAAGTACTCAACCTACGGCAACTACACCGTTACCTTGATTGTCGGAAACAGCACCGATGAAGATACGTTCAGTTATAACCTACGTGTGGGTGTTCTTCCTACCGTGATGTTCAACAAGAACATTTATACCAACGGGGTTTGTGTGGGAGATACTTCCTTGTTCATTGATACGTATACACCTCCTTCTCCCGAGAGCATATTTTCTCGCAAGTGGGATTTGGGTGATTTGACTACGGCCACGAGTGTTCAGGTCAATCATGTCTATGCCGCTGGAGGAAATTTTAAAGTTTATTTGACGCGTACTACCGCTTTGGGATGTAAAGCCAGTGATAGTGTTGATTATTTGGTGCACAGTTTGCCTTCTCCGGCCATTGAATTCCCTCCCAGTGGGGATCCCATTTGTTTTGGAAAAACATCGTTCTACTCCAATTCTACTCAGGACCCCGCTCCTGATAAGGTAAAGTCATGGGTATGGGATCGTGGTGATGGCAGTGCTATCTTGACAGGTAACACCACCAATAATTTGAATAAGAACATTGCCTACAAGTATTTGGCTCCCGGCGTCTACAT
>JALRLA010000210.1 GCA_023254645.1 Bacteroidia bacterium | reverse complement strand
GTTTACTTGCTTCGCTACACAGCCGGAAAAGGAAAAATCGGTTGGAACACCATCGTTCTTAGCATTGGATTCGTGATCTTGGGTTACTCCTCTTATGCCATGGTAATCATTCGTTCGATGGCTGATCCTTCAATCGACATGAACGATCCTGAAGACCCTTACAAATTCTATGGCTACATCACCCGTGAACAATACGGTGATCGCCCCTTGTTGGTGGGTCCTTACTTCAATGCCCAGCAAATCGATTACGAAATCAAGGGCAAGAAGTTCTTCAAAGGGCCTGATGGCAAGTACGAAGAGGGTGGAGACAACTACAGCCCGGTTTACGACCCCGAATACAATACCTTGTTCCCCCGCATGGGAGTGTCTTCCAAGCCCAACGATGCTCGCGGTTACCGCGACTACTCGGGAATGGATGATGTTCAAGCCCGCATTGACGAGCTGAACGGAACCTCCCAACAGCGTGCTTTGACGGAAATGGAGAAGCAGGAATTGCAGTATTTGAACCTGCAAAAGCCCACCTTTGGCCAAAACCTGACCTACTTCTTCTCCTACCAGATTCGCTACATGTACCTGCGCTACTTCATGTGGAACTTCGTGGGTCGATTCAACGATCAGCAGGCCGTAACCGGCAATACCCGCTTCGACGGCAACTGGTACTCAGGCATTCCTTTCATTGACAACATCGTCATCGGTTCCATGCAGGATTTGCCGGATTATTACGCCAACCAAAAGGCGCGCAATGCCTTCTACTTCTTGCCTCTGATTTTGGGCTTGTTGGGCTTGTTGCTCCAATTCAAATCAGACAAATACGGTTTCTGGTTGGTCATGACCTTGTTCTTGTTTACGGGTGTTCTGATCAACGTTTACATGAACCAGCCCCCTTACGAGCCCCGCGAGCGTGACTACGCTTTGGTGGGTTCGTTCCAGACCTTCTGTATTTGGGTGGGCTTGGGCGTGATCTCCTTTGCAGAGATGCTTAAGAAATACCTCAAAGGAAATTCGGCATGGGCCGCCGCCATTTTGGCCATTGTGGCCGTTCCTGTGAACATGGGAATGCAAGGCTGGGATGACCACGATCGCTCGGGTCGTCGCATCGGCATTGACATGGCCAAGAACTTCCTAGAGAACTTGGAGCCCAATGCCATTTTGTTCTGCAACGGGGACAACGATACGTATCCGCTGTGGTATGCACAAAACGTGGAAGGCATTCGTACCGATGTGCGCATTATCAACCAGAGTTTGTTGCCCACCGAATGGTATTCATCGGTCTTGTTGGATACGGTGTATAAGTCAACACCTCTTCCCTTGACCTTGCAGCGCGAAGACCTTCAAACCGGTAGTTTCGATTATGGGGTGGCCATCGATAAGGTGAACTACACCAGCCCTCGTCCTTTGAGCGAAATGCTGGCTGAATTGCTGCAAGATCGCCGCAAATTGGGCAGCGATCGCACCACTTGGCACGGCAACCAATTTTTTGTTCCTGTCGACAAAGAAGCTGTCATCAAGCGAGGCATAGTAGCCAAGAAAGACGAGGCAAAGATTGCTCCGAACATTGAAGTGACCTTGACTTCCAATTATTTGAGTAAGGGTGATATTGTGATGTACGATCTGTTGTCTACCAATGCCGCCAAGGGATGGGAGCGCCCCATCTACTTCACTTCGGTGAGTGGCTTTGATTTCGGCGGATTGAACAATTACCTGCAGCTCGAAGGCTTGGTGTACCGCTTGGTGCCCATTCGCGGTGGAAGCGATCGCGGTCAGCCCAACTTGGTGGCCGACTACAAGCTGTGGAGCAACTTGGTCAACAACTACCACTACTACGGCATGAAGGAAAAGCCCAACTTCTTCTTGGATGATAAGGCAGCCTATGTGCCTAGCGACCTGCAACAAAACGTTTTGATGTTGGTCACTCACTACTTCGAGGAGATCAACAAATACGAATCGGTCAAAGCAGCCGTCGACAAGGGCGAACCCAATTTGCCTCCTGTTGATGGCATGGCCGCCGCCGACTACGTGGCCTTTATGGCTGACAGCGTAGAAGTCTACCGCAGTCGAGCCATTGGCGCGATGAAGCACATTCGTACAGAAATTCCTGAATCGGTGATGCCCATGCGCCACGAGTATTTGACCGAATATGCGGTTTCGTATTTGCTCTTAGGCGATGAGAAAGCAGCGAAGAAAGAAATGGACTATTGCATCGATCAATTGCATCAATTTGGTCGCTATTTCAAGCACTTTGAAGATCAGCAATTCGGTGCCCGTGAAGTGGCCAACGCTCGATACTTGGCTGACCGCATCATCAATGTGTGCAATACCACGCGACATGTGCCGATCGGTACATACCAATAGTCGGCTTGATGCAAGTGATAGTGCAAACCAACAATGCAACCCGCCTGGCGATCTCCACGGTTCGCTTGCAACATTTCGCGCCCAAGTGGAAACCATTCGCGACGATAAGTCTCGATGAAGATTCCGCGCGAGTCGCCGTGCATCTGCGGCTCAACGATTTGCACGCCTTTGATCCCAGTCGACTCGGTTATTTTGGCCATTATTCAAGCTCAACTTTCGAATCGTCGCCCAACATCAAACGCAGCGCGCGCGGTTGTTGCACACTGCGCATCACTTCGACATCTCGTCCAATTAGCGAGTCTGTAAGTTTCTGTACGCCGACAATCGAACTGCC
>JALRLA010000167.1 GCA_023254645.1 Bacteroidia bacterium | reverse complement strand
CGAATTTCGGGCTCTAGTCTCGGCTCATTGGATTTGGCCGCTACCATTGACGGCCTTTGTTACTACGGAGAAATGGCCTACCACGTTTTAAAAGACGAGTTCAACCTTAAAAGGGTGCTGAGCGAAGAGGGCTAATAGGTTTATGAGGCCCTCTCGCTGACGGTCTATGAAAGGAGCAAACTCTTGGGTCGTCCCTGAAGGAATAGGAGTTTCAGCTTAACGGCGCTGAGGCATTTGCTGAGCGGCGGCGCGCTGCAAATCGTAAATGCCTTTTTGGGCTGCGAAAAAATTAGGTTTGATTTTCAAAGCTTCTTGCAAAGCTTCAGCCGCTTTAATCATATCGCCTCGACCATTGTAAATGAGGGCATTGAGGTATAAAAGAGCTGCATTGGCAGGTACTTCCTCGCGAATTCGGGCTTGGAGATTCTCCAAACGAACAGTCTTACTAGCGATATCGGCACTCTTAAGCGCTTCGGAGATCATGCTGTCAGCCATGGTTGCATTGCCGCGGGCGGTTTCAATAAAGGCGATGTCCCAATAGTAGGTATAATCCTGGCTTCGTTGGTAGAGTTCAGTGAAGATGGCCAATGACTGGGTGTCTTTCCCCTCTTCGAGGTATAATTTGGCCTTCATATCCAACAAGAAGGCATTTCCTGGTTTTTTATCCAAGGCCTTATTAATCCAATACATAGGAGTTTTGGTGTTGCGCACCATACCGGGGGTCACCTGGTAGAAGTACTGGTAAAAGGATAGGGTATCCAAGACCCAATCGCTAGAGGTGTCTTCAGAGGCCATTTGTGTCAATAAGCTTACGGCCGTATTGTAATCTTCGGCCAAACGGGCCTGTTCAAATGACTTTTCGAGTGACTCGGTGGGTTTGCTGCCAGATTGGCAAGCGGTAAAAGCAAGGGCTCCAACGCCCATCAGTGCGATCAAGATTCTCATGAGTCTTCAAATATAGCCACTCGGCTCGCTTTTCGTACCTTTGCGGGGTATGTTTGAGAACCTCTCCACTCGATTAGAGAAAGCATTCAAAACCCTCAAGGGTCAGGGACGCATCAACGATGCCAACGTGGCTGAAACGGTGAAAGAAATTCGCAGGGCGTTGATTGCGGCAGATGTCAATTTCAAGGTAGCCAAAGAATTTACTGACCGCGTCTTGGAAAAGGCAAAAGGAGCCGATGTGATTCGCGCGGTATCGCCAGGCCAAATGATGACCAAAATCGTCAACGACGAATTGGTTCAATTGCTGGGAGGTCAAACCTCAGATTTGCAGGTCAAGGGCTCGCCCTGCGTCATCTTGATTGCGGGTTTGCAAGGTTCGGGTAAGACGACATTTTCAGGAAAACTGGCGCGCCACCTCAAAGGCCAAGGTCGCTCGGTTTTGTTGACAGCCGGTGACGTATACCGCCCAGCGGCTCGCGAGCAGTTGAAAGTGCTGGGTTCACAAGTAGAGGTGCCCGTGTACAGCGATGACCAAAACATGGATCCGGTGGCGATTGCCCAAGCGGCTGTGCGCGAAGCCAAGGCCCGTGGCCAGCAGGTCGTCATTGTCGATACCGCCGGTCGTATTGCCATCGATGAGGCGATGATGACTGAAATTGCCAACCTCAAGAAGGCCCTAAACCCCACCGAGATTCTGTTTGTCGTTGATTCCATGACTGGTCAAGACGCGGTCAATACTGCCAAAGCCTTTAATGATGTGTTGGACTTCACCGGTGTGGTCATGACCAAAATGGACGGTGATACCCGAGGCGGTGCTGCTTTGTCCATCAAGGAGGTCGTCAACAAGCCCATCAAGTTCGTATCGAACGGAGAAAAGATGGAGGCCTTGGATACCTTCCACCCCGACCGTATGGCCAGCCGTATCTTAGGTATGGGTGACGTGGTTTCCTTGGTAGAAAGAGCTCAAGCCACGATCGACGAAGAAGAGGCTATGCGCCTTCAGAAGAAGATGGCGAAAAACGCCTTTGACTTCGAAGACTTCTTGTCCCAGCTGCAGCAAATCAAGAAGATGGGCAACATGAAAGATCTGTTGGGTATGCTACCCGGCGTAGGCAATAAAATCAAAGACCTGGACATCGACGACAACGCCTTCAAAGGCATCGAAAGTTTGATTCAGTCCATGACCCCCGC
Organism: Bacteroidia bacterium; assembly: GCA_023254645.1. GTDB lineage: Bacteria > Bacteroidota > Bacteroidia > NS11-12g > UBA955 > JALRLA01. The sequence continues at coordinate 3,758 of JALRLA010000167.1, read as the reverse complement.
TGAACGAGCCAAGCCCGAGCTGTTGAATGGTAGCCGCAAGCAGCGCATCGCCAAAGGCAGCGGTCGCAGCGTAGAAGAGTTGAACCGATTGCTGAAGCAATTCAACCAGATGCGCGACATGATGAAGACCATGAACAAGATGAAGGGCCGCATGCCCGGTATGCCCAATATGCCTGGCTTCCCCCGTTAATTCTCGACTATATGAACATCGCTGACATTCGCAAAGAGTACAGCCAAGGAGCATTGAACGAAGGCAGTTTGCCGGATAATCCTGTTGAAGGATTGCGCCAGTGGTTCCAGGAAGCCGTCAAAGCCCAAGTCATGGAGCCCAACGCCATGGTTCTCTCTACTGTGAACCGTCAAGGTCGACCCAGTTCCAGGGTGGTGCTTTTGAAAGAGATCAGCAATCGGGGCATTGTGTTTTTCACCAATTACCTCAGCCGCAAAGGCCAGGAAATCGAAGCCGAAAACCATGTGTCGGTAAACTTCTTTTGGCCCGAACTCGAGCGGCAGGTACGCATCGAAGGCCAAGCCTACCAAATACCGGCCGAAGACAGCGATGCCTACTTTTACTCACGACCCCGCTTGAGCCAAGCTGGGGCTATCGCATCGGCCCAAAGTCAAGTGGTGGAAAGCCGTGAAGAATTGGACGCAAAGATGGCCGAATTGATGGCCGATCCCGAGCAAGAACTCCAGCGTCCCGAACATTGGGGTGGCTACGAAATCGTCGTGGAATATGCCGAGTTTTGGCAGGGGCGCCCCGGCCGTGTACACGACCGAATTGCCTATTTCGAAACAGGTCCTGGCACCTTCCAAACCAAGCGCCTCAGTCCATAAAAAAACCCGGCCGAAGCCGGGTCTTTCATCAGATCATACTAGAGATTATTTGCCGAGGGCTTGGTCAGAGAAGCTCTCCATTAAATCAGTGGCAATACCGGTGAAGCTGAACCCGCCGTCGTGGAACAAGTTCTGCATGGTCACCATGCGGGTGTAATCGCTGAACAAAGACACGCAGTAGTTGGCGCAATCGTCTGCGTTGGCGTTGCCCAGAGGCGACATCTTGTCGGCGTAGTTGAAGAAGGCATCAAATCCGCCCACTCCGCTACCCGCGGTAGTCTTGGTGGGGCTCTGGGAGATGGTGTTCACGCGAACCTTCTTGGCCTTGCCAAAGTGGTACCCGAAACTGCGGGCAAAGCTCTCCAACAACGCTTTTGACTCAGCCATCTCGCTGTAGTCAGGGAAGGTGCGCTGAGCGGCGATGTAGGTCAAGCCCAAGATGCTTCCCCATTCGCTCATCGCGTCATGCTTCCACAAGGTCTGCATCAAACGGTGAAACGACATGGCGGAGATGTCGAAGGTTTGGTGCATGTATTCGTAGTTCAAGTCGGTATAAGGGTTTTTCTTGCGAACGTTCAAGCTCATGCCCACACTGTGCAAGACAAAATCCAAGGTTCCACCCAAGTGGGCCATTGATTCTGTTACCAATTTCTCCAAATCTTCCATTTTGGTTACATCGGCGTAAATCACCGGTGCTCCCAACTGCTTTCCCAACTCGTCGGTCTGGCCCACACGAGCCGCAACAGGAGCGTTGGTCAATACAATATTTGCGCCTTCAGCGGCACACAACTGAGCCACTTTCCAAGCGATAGACTGTTCATTCAAAGCACCGAAAATGATGCCGCGTTTTCCTTTCAGCAAATCTGCCATGACACAAAATTAATTCATTTTGACCCATCAGCCGTTCATCATTTTTTCTCTCTAAGCCTTCAAAATGTTGATAATGTGCGGTCTGCTGACTAGTTTTCAAATACCAAGACTATGAAACTGAAGCATTTGTTGTTCCTGTTGGCCGCCTGCAGCCTAGGATCCTTGAGGGCCCAATTTGAGGCCGAAGGTCGAACATTGACCAACGATCTGGCTCCCATGCCCAAGGGGGTTTCCTCGCGCAGTGCTAGCAATCCCAAAACCTGTGGTACCGATACCAGTCGCTTCCCCTCATACGGAACCACCGCCTACAACTCCATCACTGTAAAGACTGGATCGGCCTTGGGTCAGTTTTTTGATACCCCACAAGACCTCTACGTGAGTGGTTTTCGTTTTTATGGGTTCTCCACCCATGCAGCAGGCAGCGATGTGAACGTCATATGCAAACTGTACAAGGCCGGTTTGGATTCGCTCCCAACAGGATCAGCCTTGGCTACCGATACCATCACCTTGGATACCGTGGCTGGCAGTAGCATTCCCTTGACACGCATCGAGCGCAACGCGGTGTGGAGCAAAGTGAAAGTCAATCATCCCTACATCGTGGTCATCGAATCAGACTCTGCTTCTTCGGTGGCCGCCTTGGTCTCCAACTCATGGGCTGCCGGAAATGGCAAGAAGAAGAACCTCTGCGTGGGATCGGTTTCTGGCAAGTGGTACCGCTGTTTGAGCTTGAATGTAGGGGGTACTTTGTTTGATGCTGACATGCAGTTTTATCCCTTTGTGCAATACGATTTGGGCATTGATTTCACGATCTCCAACAATTGTTTCCCCAATTATGACACCCTATTTTTCACGAACAACCGCTTGAAAAACGTGTCCAGCATGCCCTATTACAACTACTATGTGTACTACAACTTGGAGTATTTCTCTCACCGTTGGTTGTACGACGGCCTTTATGCAGAAAATGCCTTGAACGGCAAATACAAGCCCAAGACCAAGAAGAATTTTGACGTTCGTTTGATTACCACTGTGTACTCGTACATGAGCAATTTCTGTGTTGATACGGTAATCAAAACCGTGTACTTCAAACCCTCCAAACCCACGCTGGTCGGTACAGCCAAGGCCTGTGTGGGCGATTCGGCGACCATCAAGGTCTGGGCCGATGCGGGTACCAATGTGGCCTGGTACAAGACAACAGCCGATCCAAAACCTTTTCATACCGGTACGGCCTACGGTTTTTGGCCCAAGCAGAATGACACCTTCTACCTGCGTGCCATCAATGGCGATTGCATCAGCGACTGGATGAGCATTCCTTTCTCGGTCAAGTCTTATCCGCAGGATCCCAGCATCAAAAACGACTCGATTTGCGCGGGTGCGACGGCCAACTTGCAGGCCTATTCCGATACCGGCGTTTTGAATTGGTACAGCGATGCCCAGCAGAAGAACTTGCTGTTCACGGGCAATGTTTTGCAGTTGGAAAAGATTTTCAAAGACACCGGCTTTTACGTTCGTGCCAACAACGGCGGATGCGAAAATACCGGTGGGCCCACCCTGGTGAAAGCTTTTGTCGGCAATGATTACGCCCCTTCTGCTCCTTCTGCGGCCAGCGACACCTTTATGTGTTTGCGCCCCAGCTCGAGCCTAACCTTATCGGCTAGTACATCGGGTTCTGATACCCTGCGCTGGTACGACGACCCCACGGGTGGCTCGGTGAAAGCGGTGGGCACAGAATACACGGTCAGCCCCAACAAGCGCGGTGATTTTGATTATTACGTGGAGACTTGGAACGGTCTCTGCGGATCAGGCCGCACCCAAATCATGGTGCATGTCTACGATTACCCCACCTTGTTTGGACCACGCGGGGATACGCTTTGCTACGGCGATTCGGCCTATGGATTTGCTTCTACCCCTTGGGGACAAGTAAACTGGTTCAAGAGCAGTTCTGACACTGATCCTTTCTACAGTGGCAAATACCCTGCTGACTTGGCACCCACTGGGAAGAACTATTGGTACCTGCGACCCAGCGAAAAGGGTTGTTACAGCCCCAACTGGGA
>JALRLA010000148.1 GCA_023254645.1 Bacteroidia bacterium | reverse complement strand
CAATACCGAAAAGGGCCGATCAAAGCTTATGAATGGAGCCAGCTCATCGCCATGAGCGACAGCTTGATGCGCGATTTTCCTAAAGACAAGACCTTGAAGCCTCTGCAGCGCAGCCTGCTGATGGCCGCTTGTGACAGTGCCATCAAAGATGGAAGAATGCTCGCCTCTTGGACCTACTTGCAGCGTTTGCAAAAGCAGTACGGCTATCCTGCTGACATTCAAAAGTTGCACGAGCGCCTGGCCATACAAGACTTTGAGACTCGCTACAAGGGCAGCAAAATCGGCTATGAAGTGATCAATGGCATCAAGACACCCCAAACGGGCTGGGACGGATACAGCAAACATTGCATCGCGGGCCATATGCCCGATAGCACCATTCAACGCGTTGAAGCCCGAATGAACTACTTCCGTCAAAACGCGGGTATTTTGGCCCCCATCTCCTATTCCAAAGTCAAAGGAGATGCCTGCCAAGAAGCCGCCATTTTGTTTGCTCCTGTCGGCATGTTTACACGGGAACCCACTCCGGAAACACACGGTTGCTACACAGAAGAAGCGGCTTATGCAGCCGCCATGGGTCATGCCATCATGGAGCCCAATCCCGCTATCGCCGCAACGGTATTGTTCGAAGACAACAAAAGCGAAGAACTGTTCAACCGTCAAATGCTCATGAACCCTTCGAGCTACACATTTGGATTCGGAGCCGCTGAAAACAACAGCGTCTTTTGGGTGGTGGACGACGGTGAAGTTTGGATGGATAGCTTGGCGTACCAAAATCGTTTTGTCAGCTGGCCTCCCAACGGATACGCTCCCGCTATGTTGGCTTTTGAAACCTGGTCCTTTTCCAGCACCGAATCATTGGCCGAGGCTCAAGTGGAAGTCAGCACCGAAACCTATGGCAAATTGGATGCACACATCACTTTGGTCGAGAACAGCTTCCTGCCCATGAACGCCCTTGTCATCAACCACGGCAAGCAAAAACAGGAACTGAAAGCTGGCGATGTTGTGCGCATCAAGGTCAAATTGAAGTCGGGTAAGATTTACCAAACCGAAACTCACTTGTTTTAAGTTGCACGGATGCTCTTGCGGAAGTACCTTTGCACCCGCATTTTGACCGGTACTGATGAACCGGAATAGATGCAACAAGATCCTTCTGCACGCGTGGCGTAATTGGTAGCCGCACCAGACTTAGGATCTGGCGCCGTGAGGCGTGTGGGTTCGAGTCCCTCCGCGTGCACCAATTGCGATAGCCTGTTTCGAGCAGGCTTCGTTTTTATTACACCGATGAACGTTCAATTGCACTCCCACGACGCCCTGAATGCTAGCGTCACCATTGATTTGACTCTTGAAGATTACCAAGAAAAGGTACAATCTGAAATGAAGCGCTTGCAGCGCACCGCCAATGTCAAAGGTTTCCGCCCAGGAAAAGCCCCCGTTGGCATGATCAACAAATTGTATGGCAAGGCCGTATTGGCTGATGTTTTGCAAACCATCGCCAGCGACACCATGAACGATTATGTTCAAAAGGAAAACCTGGACATCTTGGGGTACCCCATCTCCAGCACCCGCATGGAGAGCGATATCGACATCGAAAACAAAACGGAATTTCGCTTCGCTTTTGATTTAGGCTTGGCTCCTCAATTTGAACTGAATGTGAGCAGCAAGGACAAGTTGGACAAATTTGAAATCGAAGTAGGCGATGCTGAAATCGACAAAGACATCGAATACGCTCGCCAGCGTCAAGGTGGCATGGAAGACACCGAGGTTTCTGCTGAAGCCGATGTGGTCTACATGAATTTGACCGAATTGGACGAAAAAGGAAAATCACCTTTGGAAGGCGGAGTAGAAAACAAGCCCGTAAGCGTGGTGCCTGAAATGATCACCGATGCCAAGACCAAAAAAGCCTTGATCGGCTTAAAGGTTGGAGATACCGTAACCGTTGATTTGAAGGCCTTGTTCAACGATAACGAAACCGTCATTTCCAGCAGCTTGGGTCTTCCCAAAGAAGGCTTGGCTGACTTGAATGCGAAATTCCAAGGTACCGTGAGCGAAATCAAGCGCCGCACTTTGGCCGAATTGAACGAAGATTACTTCAAGCAAATGTTCGGTGCCGAAGATTACCCCAAAACGGAAGCCGAATACCGCGAGCGCATCAAATTGAACTTGGAGCGCTATTACGCCAATGAAGCCGACTTGTGGATCGATCACGAAATCGGTCACTTGTTGTTGTCAAAGCACGATTTGGCACTCCCCGACGAATTCTTGAAGCGATGGTTGATGGCCAACAAGCCCGACGATTACAACGAGGAGAACATCGAACAGAAATACGCCGAGGAACGCAGCGCCTTGCAGCGTCGCTTGGTCATCGACAAAATTGCTGCCGATTCCAAAATCGAAGCCGGCGCAGAAGACATCATGGAAGAAGCTAAGGTTTATTACGCCGGCATGTACCGTCAGTACGGTATGAACATCGATTTGGGTGATGCATTCTTGAC
>JALRLA010000138.1 GCA_023254645.1 Bacteroidia bacterium | reverse complement strand
GCGGCGGGGATACTACTGGTCAAAGACGCCGGCGGGGAGGTCTGCGATTTCAAGGGCGGTGATTCCGTTTTGTTCGGACAAGAGATCATTGCGTGTTCTGCCCATCTTTTTCCTGAATTTTTTCCTGCAGTTTCTGCGCATTTGAAGGATTGATTCCTTTGTTGGGGCGCAATTGTGGGCTAATTTGCGCTTACCCATGTTCTGGCTGGGCGAAATAGCGAAAGGGGTTGGCTACGGGCTGGCCATTGGCGTGCTCAGCTTTGGGCCTTCCTTTTTTACCCTCATACACACTGGTATGCAGGGTGGGCGAGGTGCCGGTCTGCGCTTGGCTTTGGGCATTTTCTTGAGTGAATTTACGGTGGCGGCCGCCTGTTACTTTGGACTGGCCGATTTGTTCACTTTGCCATGGGTTCAAGTCGTTTTTTCGGGGGTAGCCACAGCTGCTATTGCCTATTTGGGTCTTCGCGGATGGTTCACCCGATACCCTGAATTCGCCCGCAAATTCAATGAGCCGGTTTCGACTAGTACCAATGTATTCAAGGGTTATGTTTTGAATTTGTTCAATCCCTTTGTCTTGGTGCTCTGGGTCAGTTTGATGGGTGCCATCACCGTGGGTACCGATTATGTGGTGTATCCGCGCTTGGCCATTGCCGTTCAAATGGCCAGCATTCTATTGACCTTGTTCTCGCTCGATTTGGGCAAGGTGTATTTGAGCGATTTTCTGGGACGTAAATTGAACCTTCGTTTGTCCTTTTTCATCAACCGTTATTTTGGCTTGTTGATGGTGGCCTTGGGCGTCTATTTTGCGGTTCAATTCGTGCGGGTACTTTGGCCCTTGCTGAAAACATTATGAGTGGCATCGGCGCCCATATCAACGAACTTCTGAATCTCATTCTGGGTTTGATCATGTTCGGATTGGGCATGTCTCTCAAAAAAGAAGACTTTCAGCAACTGTTTGACCAACCGCGTTCCTTGGCCATTGGTTTGTTTGCTCAGATGGGGCTGCTCCCTCTGGTCGCAGCCCTCATCGCCTACTTCATCAACGTAAGCCCCGAGCTCAAAGTGGGCATCATGATTTTGAGCGTTTGCCCCGGTGGTATCACCTCCAATCTGGTTTCTTATTTTGTTCGAGGAAATGTGGCCTTGGCCGTCTCTCTGACCGTTTGCAACGCTCTGTTGTCCTTGTTTACCATTCCCATTTTGGTCAACTTCTTTTTGGAATATTTCCTGGCTCAAGGCCAGGTGATTGAATTGCCTTTTTGGTCCACATTGTTGGAGATTTTCATGGTGACGGTTTTCCCTGCCATGCTAGGAATGGCCCTGAGATTGAAGTTAGGATTGAAAATGGTCTCACTAGAAAATACACTGAACCTGGCCTTGCCCTTGTTGTTGTTAGGAGTATTTGCCTTCAAGTTTTTAGCGGGCAACCAGAACGGAGGCACCAACATGATGTGGAGCGATGTCAAGATGCTGACACCAGCTGTTGTCGCCTTGAACATGTTCAGTATGTTGCTGGGATTTTTGGTGGCCTGGCCCATGGGCTTGGCCTTCAAAACGCGCATTACCATCGCGGTTGAAGTGGGATTGCACAACACGGCCTTGGCCTTGTTGATCGCTGGCGACAAATTGGGGAATTCAACCATGGAGAAGCCAGCCTTGGTCTACGCCTTGTATTCTTTCGTGTTGACCTATGGAGTGGCCTGGCTTCTGGTTCAGGGGCAAAAGCGCTTGACCAAGCTCAAGGCCTGACTTTCTCGAAAAAAGCTGTTACCTCAGATACGATGGGGCTAGGAACCCATGCGCTGATGGAGTCATCGTTCCACAAGGTTTCCCGAATTTGGGTAGCAGAAATGTCCAACAAAGGAGCGTCGTACCAGGTGGCTTGATAGGGCAAGGGGGTTTGCTCGGGTTTTGGATGTCCAGGTCTTGCATAGACATGAAGCGGCGTTAACTGGCTCAATTCTTCGGCGTGCTGCCAGCGGTGAAAACTGTACAAATTGTCGGCTCCCATGATCAAGGCAAATTCATGATCGGGATACTTTTGAACGAATGCTTGTGCCGATTGGTAGGTGTATGAGGGTATGGGCAAATGAAATTCCAAATCCGAAACACTCAATGCTCTGACACCCTCAAGGGCTGCCTGAACCCATTTCAATCGAGTTTCAGCCGGTATCAGGGTTTCTTCGCTTTTCAGCGGGTTCAATGGTGAAGGAACAAACCAGATTTCATCGAAGGCCCCATTTTCCTTGATGTATTGAGCCACCTGTATATGCCCATTGTGAATGGGGTTGAAGCTTCCAAAATACAATCCTATGCGGGCCATTTTTTTAGGGACGATCAAGGAATTCTCCCACCAAATGTTCGCAGTTGGCAAAGGTCTCTTCCAAGATATCGTTGACCACGACGACGTCGTATTGGTCTTCAAAACTCAATTCGTAATTGGCCTTGGCAATGCGTTCTTTGAGCTGGTGTTCCACTTCGGTGCTGCGTTTGGTCAATCGATCCAACAAGACCTCTACGCTGGGTGGGCGTAAGAATACGGCCAGGGCTTGATCGCCAAATTTGCGCTTGAGGTTCAATCCACCTTTGACATCGACATCAAAAACAACCGCCTTGCCTTCGGCCCAAATACGCTTGACTTCGCTCCATAAGGTTCCATACAAAATGCCGGCGTATACCTCCTCGTGTTCCAAAAACTCACCCTCATCGATCCGGTTTTTAAAGTCGCTGAGCTTTAAAAAGTGGTATTCTCTTCCATTTACTTCACCGGCTCTAGGCTCTCGAGTTGTGGCCGATATGGAAAAGGCCAACCGCTGTTCCAAGACCTGCATCAGGTGCTTAACTACGGTGGTTTTACCGGAACCGGAAGGGGCAGAAAATATGATGAGCTTGTTCAAGGCTGTGCAGAAGCGCAGTTAATACACTACGATTTTCTGGCTGTAAAGGTCGTCATTTTGGCGCAATTTCACGACATATACACCGGGCTCTAGGCCTTGGGTGGAAATCCATTGCAGTTGAGAATACCCGCCCTGTAAGCGTCTTGCCAAGACCAATTGTCCTTGCAAATTGATCAGTTGCAAGTCAGCGGGGCTGCTGGGGTTCAAACTTAGGTCGCTCAAATCAACGCCAAATCCGTCATGCGAGGGGTTGGGAATCACTTTCAGAGCTCCTGATTTGGGCTTGGGGTTCTCGGTACTTAGCGTGTATCCGACGGTGAAATGCTGAATCAAATTGGTGCCAAAGTCACCGTTGAATACCTTGAGAACGCCACCTGACCAAGCATCGCGCAATTGCAAAATGCCGCTTCCATCGGTTGAGTTGGCCCACCAACTCAATCCGTCTTCGTTCAAGGGGTAATCGGGGTTGGGAGTGCCTGAATCTTCAAATCGGAAGGTAAAACAGCCGTTGTAGAATTGGAAGGTATCGCGGTGAATGGTGTTCTTGGCCGTGAAATCATCGCGGCGGTAAATCACATGACCCGCAGCATCCAAGAACTCGTAATAGTTCTCCATGGGAGCGTTGTTCGTGCGGAACAAAACCACCACTCGATCTGTAAAGGTTGGGGTTTGGGCGGGTAGAGTCACCTTGCGTTCATTGTTGCTGGGATCTTCATCAGCTTGGCCGTTTAGTTTGGTAATGCGGGCGACGAATTCATCGCTGGTTCGGGTCCAATCCATGGAATAGGGAAGTTGGATGGTGGCTTCTTCTCCTGCTCCCAATCGGCCGGCCCAATAGTGGTTGGACAAGGTTCCACCGTCTATGCCGTATTCAATGTCCAAGGCGAAGATGGAATCGCTTCCACTGTTTTTTACTCGAATCTGGGGCTCCCCACAGATGGGGTTGAAGCGGCTGAATTGAGGGTCGCTGCTGGGCGATAAAATGTCGGTGATCTTGGCGTCGTGAGCATGAGCGTAATCGCTGTATTCCACGCGATAAGCCGTGATTTGGTAATTGGAAGAGCCGCTGGTTTTGGTGTAACTCTCCATGCCCAAATCAAAGCGGTGTTCACTGCCTTCTGAGTCGGCAAACTCGAAATGATAGGGCTCTACCGATTGCCCAGGGCACCAAGCCGCCCGGTCGTATATCCAAGTTCCCGCTTGGGGGAATACGGGGTTGGCTCCACAATCTTCTCTCCACACCCAGGAGGTGTCTTGGCAAACGCTATCGACATACAAAAAGCGCTGACGAGGGCAGAATTCGGCGCAGTTGGAGGGTTTGTCCATGCCGTGGCCCGTTTGAATGATTTTGATGCGGGTCGTGCTGGTGTTTTCAGCGCTAACCCAACTGCGTTCAGGGGTGCGAGCGGCAAACAAGGAGTCATTGCCATAAGGGGCGTTGACTCGGTACAGGTAACTGAGCTGAGTGATGGGACGCTCTTGCGGTCCTTCTTCCAAGATGAAGCGCATGTTGATGATCCATCCGCGGTCATTTTTTGCCTCGTAACCGGTGTGCATGTAATAAATCTCCACGCTGTCGCGGAATAGGGATTCCAAATCGCTCAAGTCCCAATTCCATGTGTGGCCCCATTTTTTATCAAATTGCAAGCCGTAGGGGGTGATGAAACGGGCAATTTCCCAGTTCAAGGTATCGTTGTAATCGCCTCTGCGGCGGCCAATGAATATGTGATTAAGGTAATCCCATTCGCCGCAAGACAAGTTGCTCGGGCAACGCATGTCCAATTCCATTCGAACACTGCGGTAGGTTTTTCCGGGTTCCAATTTGGGGAATTGGGCCCAGGCGTAATACTTGGTGTTCCCGACGGCAGGGTTGGTTTGAATCAATACATCGTTGTGGGTGCGAATGACAGTGGTGTCTCCTGTGGCTGCCCAACTGCTTGTAGACAAGCAAGCGAGCAAAACAATTAAGGCCTGTTTGATCATGGAAATGCAATGATAACTAGCCCAAAATGGGTCTGCAAATGCAGGCGTGAATTTGTCAGCCGCATGTATAATTATTAAGCACGAAACAAAGAAGGGCTAAATGTCTCTATTATTGCTTGTTAAGCTGTTTATGTCCAATTGGTTCAAAGCGCTTTTTCTAGGCTTGGTTTTTCTCTGCGGATACCACTCTTCAGGCCGTGCCGACCACGTCATGGGTTCTGATTTGAGTTATCAGTGCCTGGGTAATGGAAAGTACAAGATAATCATTAAGTTCTACCGTGACTGCCGCGGCGCCAGCGCCCCGGTGAGCTGGAGCCAATTGTATTGGTATGCCGGTAACAACGGCAGCATGTCCAGCAGTCGCTATTCCATCTCGCTTTCGAGAACGGGTATTCGGGACATTACCCCGCGCTGTTCAACGGCCAATAGCCCTTGCAATCCTCAAAACACCAGCTACACGGGAGAAGGAGTGGAGGAGCATACCATGGAGGCCACCATTGACATCACGAAGGCCCCGTTTTCGACGGTGGGATTGGGTACTAGTTATTGCGAAATCAACTTTGCTTACAATCAATGTTGCCGAAACGCGGCCATCACCACCGGGGCGACTTGGGCTGATTTCTGGACCACGGCTTCGATCAACGTATGCAACATCAACAAGTCGAGCAACAAGTGCAACACCTCACCTCAGTTGACCAATACCCCTATCGGTTATGCCTGTTGCAACCAGGCCTTTTACTACAACAACGGGGCTTTGGATACGGTTGATTACGATTCCATATCTTATCGTTTAGCCCCAGCTCTTTCGGGTATTCCCAATACTTCGGTGAATTACAGTTCCCCATTCAGTTACAAGTATCCGGTTACGCCCTATTGCATCCCTCCCACTACCATCAAGTGCACCCCCAATACCAAGACCAAGCCTCCGCGTGGTACCTTCTTTGATACGGGTCAAGGAGACTTCATTTTTACACCTACCAAGTGCGACGAGGTAGCTGTATTGGTGGTAGAGATGGTTGAATGGCGAAAAGACACGGCCGGCGTCTGGCGATGGGTAGGCAAAACCCGTCGAGACATCCAAATTGTGGTCAAAGACGATTGCGGCTACAACAAGGCTCCAACCATTGAAGGCCCCTATACCTACAAAGTTTGTGAGGGGGAAAACATCAATTTTAAAATTTACACAGACGACGAGACCTTCTCGCCCTACCAAACCGTTCCCGATACCACCTCCATTTCGTGGAATGCGGGTATTCCTGGGGCAACGTTCACGGTGGCTTCCAAGGCCAATTACAAAAACGGGCGTTTGGCCTTTGCGACCTTTGACTGGACTCCAGCCGTGGGTATGGCCTCTGACATTGCCTATTCGTTTACGGTTCAAGTCAATGACGAGCATTGCCCCAAGCCTTCCATTGGTATTCGGGGATTCAAGATAAAGGTGAATCCGCGGGCGACCGATACGAGAACCTATACCCAATTGACCTGTGGTCGTATGGCATTTGCCGCTACCATTGGCAATGATTTTGAAGGCGTAGCCCAGTTCAAATGGAGCGTTCGAGACAGCACAGGTTTGAACGAAATCTTTTATTCCGCAAAGCAGAAGGACACCATGGTGTTCACCAAAGGCGGAAAGTACATTGTCGTTCACACGGTCAACAATCCCTTCAATTGCCCAACCATTTACCGCGATACCATTGATGTGCCTGATCCACCCAAGGTGGTACTGGCCATGGCCGATACCTTCGCTTGCTACGGCACGAACTTGACCTTGACCGCTGATGTCAGTAATGCTAAGCCCTCTTACCAATACAAGTGGTACCGTGTTCCCATCTTGTCATCGGGTATCGACACTATGACCGGTGAATATGTACTGAGCCCGAATTGGACCGCGCAGTATTCCCAAGTTCAAGATACCTTGGAAACCTTGAGCATGACTCCTATAGACCGCGACAGCGTATTGAGCGTCTTGGTCATCGATGGCGACGGATGCAAACTCCGCGATACGGTACAGGTATTCCTCAAACCCCTTCCATCTTTAGATATCGGCCCGGACCAGCGCATTTGTACGTATGAGAGCGTGGTATTGGACGCGGGCCATAACGACACGGTGAAGTATTTGTGGAGCACGATGGATACGACCCAGAAGATCGAGATCAACGTAGCGGGCAAGTACCGCGTAACGGTGACTGAGACCAAGTGGCTGTGCCAGCGCTCGGATACGATGGAGTTGTTTGTGAACGACACGGTGGTGGCCAATGCCGGCCCTGACGTGACCATCT
>JALRLA010000113.1 GCA_023254645.1 Bacteroidia bacterium | reverse complement strand
AGTGTTGAATCACCTGCAAGGTTTGCAAAAAATATACATTGCCGATGGTCACCATCGAGTAGCGGCTTGTTCCACCTATTTAGAGGGGCAAACAGAAACAGGCTTTATGGCCCTCTTATTAGATGGGCAGGAACTGGCCATCAAGTCCTTTCACCGAATCTTTAGCGATTCGAGTTGGACCATGAGTCTTGATGAACTCACTAAAGCCATGGAATTGTCGGGCTTGAAGGTTCATTCCTGCCAAGAGAATGATCAGGAGCTGCGTCACGGTCGTTGTTTGGTCATGCACAAAGACGGAACGATTTGCGTGGATTTGCTAAAACCCAGTGGAGAGAATGCAGTAGAAAATCTCGATGTGTACCAAGCTGAAAAGCAAATACTGGAACCTTTATTGGGTGTGGTTGACTCCAGCAGCGATGAACGCATGTCCTTTTTGCGCGGAGACACTCAACTTGAGGATTTGAGGGAACAACTGAACCAAGAGAGCATTCAGTTGGCACTGGTGTTGGCACCTTGCACCTTGGATGAAGTCAAGAAAGTGGGAGATCAGGGCTTGATTATGCCTCCAAAAAGCACTTGGATTGAGCCCAAGATGCAAACGGGTATGATTACCCAGTTGTTTTAAAACAGGCTGAGCTGTTTCTTTTCCTGTTTGATTCCAAACACTTCACCCACTGATTGTTGAAGTTCATTTAATGATTCTTTATTCAACGAATAAATGCTGGAGGTCTTGACTGGCTTCATGGCAATGAATCCCCCTTCTTTTAATTTTTGCAAATGGCCAGAAACAGTGCTTTGGCTGTAGGGCAGGGCGTCGACAATATCTTGGCAGGTGCATTCGCCCTCTTGTTGCAAGTGCAGCAAAATGGCAATGCGAGCGGGGTGCCCAAGAGCTTTGCTCAGGCGGGCCAAGGCTTGAACGCTGACTTCAAAGGAATCGGTCTTTTTCATGCGATTAAGGGTCTCAAATATAGAACAATGCTTGCTTTAACTGAAAAAGGCTATGAATCTTTTTTGTGTTTCCAACGTCGGTGACTCCAGAGCCAATAAGAGGGTTGATTTCGAATCTCTGCTTCAATAGCTTCGGCGATCATTTCGGTGATTTGACCGGGTTGGCAGTCTTTGGGCTTGTCGGTTAAGAGCCGAGTGCGCGCGATGTACCGACTTCGCCCTACTTTTTCACAGCTGAGGTAAATGAGGCTCATGTTGAACTTCTGACCAATTTTTTCCGAACCCATCATGAAGGCGGTGTCTTGATTCAAAAAGGTATTCCAATGCACTCCTTTGGTGCTGGAGGGACTTTGATCACCGATGAAGGCCGTAACGGTGGTGGTGCTCAGGTTGTTGCTCATCACTCGAAGAATTTGCTCCATGGGGACGGCGTTGACACCAAAACGGGTGCGCTGTTGGAACATCATCCAATTAAAACCAGGGTTGGACAGGGTCTTGTACACGCATTGAACCTTTTGCTGGCAAGACAATTGTGACATCAGGCAGATCCATTCCCAGTTGCCACAATGGCTCATGACCACAATGGCATTGCTTTGGTCTTTCTCAAACTGATCGTAGATGTGTTGATCAACGTTCACCATTCGCTTGGAAAGCTCGTCGGCCGAAATGCTCAATCCTTTGATGGTTTCGACAATGACATCGCAGAAATGCCGGTAAAACTCCCGAACAATGGCCCGGCGCTCTTGTTCTGACTTCTCAGGAAAGGAGAGGGCTATGTTCTCTTGAACAACGCGCTTCCTATACCCAAATGCGCCATAGACCAGAAGGAACAACACATCAGAAATGCGGTGCAGTACCCAAAACGGCAATAGCGACAAGCCCTTGAAAAAAGGGTAGATGCCCCAGCGAAAGGCCCATGGGGCGGGTTTGACCCTATGCCTCTGGTATTCAGACACTATTTGAAGTAGGAGAAATCTTCGCCTGCCGGTAGACGTTTCAAACTAGCGTACATCAAGTCGATGCAAGACTGTACGTCGTCAAATTGAACCATTTCTACCGTGGTATGCATGTATTTCAAGGGTAGGGAGATCAAGGCTGAAGCTACACCCATGCCGGAATAGGCAAAGCTGTCGGTATCGGTACCGGTGCTGCGGCTAACCGCATTGCGTTGAATGGAGATTTCAGATTCCTTAGCCGAGGCAATGATGTGCTGGAGCAGTTTGTTTTGAACCGCTGGGCCATAGGTCACTACGGCGCCTTTTCCGCATTGGGTATCGCCTTGCAATTTCTTGTTGTACAAAGGGGCGTGGGTATCGTGGGTCACATCGGTGCAAATAGCAACATCAGGATTGATGCGGCGAGAAATCATTTCGGCTCCTCGCAGGCCAATTTCTTCTTGTACGCTGTTCACCACATACAAACTGAATGGAAGCTCGAGTTTCTCTTCTTTGATCTTGCGAGCAACTTCGGCAATCATGAAACCGCCCATGCGATTGTCCAAAGCACGACCTACGATGTAGCGCTCGTTCAAGACCTTCATGTCGGCTTCAAACACAACTACAGCGCCAATGTGAACGCCCTTGTCCAAGACCTCTTGTTTGCTGGAACATCCTAGGTCCACACAAACGTTTTCGGGCTTGGTTTCGGGGTCCTTGCCCATGCGTACGTGTACGGCTGGCCATCCGAAGACACCGTCGACAATCTGACCGCCTTCGCAATGAACTTTGCAGCGCATGCTGGGGGCAATTTGCCAGTCGCTGCCGCCGTTTCGAATCACGTACAAATAGCCGTCATCGCTGATGTAGTTGACAAACCAAGAAATCTCATCGGCATGAGCCTCTATGACCACTTTGTAGTCTTTTCCGGGGTTGATCACACCCACCGCCGTGCCATAGGTATCGGTGAATTGCTCATCGATGTAAGGGCTCAAGTAGTCCAACCATATCTTTTGGCCGCTGTGTTCAAAGCCCGTGGGGCTTACGTTGTTCAAATAGGTCTCAAGGAATTCAAGCGATTTTTTGCGCATAGCTACGAATGTCGCCAATTCATGGATTCGGCCGGAATCGGGTTTTCAACTTTGTTTGCACCGAATGAGGGGTGTTTGGGCAAATTTTGAGCAAATTGTTTTGTCGCAGATATTTTGGCCGTGCTTGACTGAGCGGGACTAGCTCGCCCTTATGGGGCTCGCTGATCCCTGGAGGGGAGAGTCCCGAACACCTAAGCCAGCGGCTTCGCCGCTGTTT